>CAZNSL010000078.1:0-11952 GCA_964574975.1 uncultured Alcaligenaceae bacterium
ACACGTGTATCAGTCGCGAGGGGATTCGTCCGTGCCCGCGTCGATTCGTTCGCCGCGCAAACCGACCAGTCCTTCGCTTCCCAAACGCAACACGCGATCGCCGACGGTAAGCTCAAATACGTCGTCGAGTGGTTGGTAACTGAGAATGCGGACGACCGATCCCGGCTTGAGGCCAAGATTCTGCCAGTGGCGTAATCGATCTGGATTGTCGTCTTGTGCCTCGCGGACGACAACGGAATCGCCATCCCGGAATTCGTTCAGGCGATGGAGCGTGCGACGCTGCATTTCGCCGGTCGGCGTGGGGATCGGATGCCCGTGGGGGTCTTCGAGCGGTTGTCCGAGGTGATCCGCGATGGCCTGTTCGAGTCGGGGCGAGATCGCGTGTTCGAGCGCCTCGGCCTCGGCGTCCACCTCGCTCCAATCGAGGCCGAGGACGCGGGTCAGGAACAACTCGACGAGCCGGTGCCGGCGGATGACGCGGCGGGCCTCGTCGCGGCCCTTGGGCGTGAGCGTCGCGCCGGTGCGGGTGGTGTAGTCGATCCAGCCGGCTTCCGCGAGTCGCTTCAACATGCCGGTGACGGACGGGGCGCGCACGCCGAGCCGGGCGGCGATCTCGGCCGGTGAGACGGTGCCGTCCGCTCCGCCGAGGAGGTGGATGGCCTTCAAGTAGTCCTGGACGGCGCTGGTAACCGGTGACGCCATGCGGGAAGCTTAGCGAAAGCAGTGCCGAGTGCTGAGTGCCGAGTGCTGAGAAATGACATCGCCGTACTCGGCACTCACGCGGTTGGCCGGTTCAAGACGGCCCAGGTCACCCACAGGGACAGGCCGAAGGCGATTCGTAGGCCCATTTGCAGGATCATCCAGTACATGTTGCGGTTGACTAGGTCGCCGGCCGCGACCAGGGCCTTCTGCACTTCGTCGTTGACCATCTGCCGCGGGTTGACGTAGCCGAACGTGATCGCCTTCACGGCCGGGGCCTTCCAGCCGCGCAGCCAGTACTCGGCCTGGTCGAAGTACTTCTCGATCGTCGGCCGGTCGAACGAGCCGACGCGGATCAGGAAGAACGCGTCGAGGCCGATCATCGCCGCGGCCAACGGTAGGGCGAACAGCCAGCCGGTGCCGTGCCGTATCAGGTCGGTGACGGTGAGGTCGGCCCGGTGCCAGACCAGTCGCGATGCGGCGATATTCAGCCCCCAGACGACGAGCGTCAGGAGGGACGGCAGAAGCGTGCGCCAGGTGAGGAAGACGGTGCGGTAGTCATGTACGAGTTTGAGGAGGTTGGGCCAACGGCCGGGCATCGACATGGCGAGGCCGGCCGACTGCCGGTACAGGCCATAGCGCCGGTAGGTGCCGACGACGAACATCGCGGCGAGGTAGAAGTCGAACAGGTGAATCAGGTTCAGGGACGACAGACTTTGCACTGGGCCACCGGAGGAGGCGCGGAGGGCTTTTCCAGCTTACCACGTTTGTCGGCTAGCAGCCGTTGGGGATTCAAGCCTTACCACAGCTTACAATTCCGAAAGGTTCGCGCCGGGCGCTAACGATTGTGCCGGAAAGGCGCAATATACGATAGGATTGCTGCCCATGGAGAAGCCCACGCCGGACCTGGACCTGGACCTGGACCTGGACCTGGACCTGGACCTGGACCTGGACCACTTGCGAGTGGTCGTTCGGGAATACGTGCGCCGCAACCGTCGCGCGACGGACCCGGTTCGGAACTCCGATTACGAGCAGTCGGTATTCCTGCGTGCGCTGGAAACAAAGGCCCTTGTCGGACTGACGGACGAAGAGGCGGTGGACGCTCTTCTGCGCATCGCGCGGCGACAGTTCCGAGTCGAGCGCGAGCGCCGCACGCGGCAGAAGTCCGATGCGAGCCGCGAGGTGGTCCTCGACGAATCGGCCGTCGCGGATACGACCGACGAACCGGCGGAAGTCGCCGAAAAGCACGAGAACATCGCTATCTTCGTGCAGCGACTCCGCGAGTTGTCGCGGGAACAACGCGAGGTCGCCCGGCTGTACATCCTCGAGGGACTCTCGGTGACGGAGATCGCCGCGAAACGGCATAAGTCGAAGGCATCGACATCGACCCTGCTAAAGCGGGCGATGGCGAAGGTGCGGGAGTGGTTCAAGGAACGGGAGAGTTGAGTCGCACAGGGGCAACCCAAAGGAGAACGACCGTGAACGACCTCAAGAAGTGTGCCGTCCTAACCGCGTTCTGCGCGGCCGCGTCGATCATTAGCTATAATTCTGTCACGGCCCGACCGATTGAGCCCAACAAGAGGTGTACCAAGACCATGTGCGGGATTCACTTTGTATCGGATGATTGCGAAAACAATTGCTACTCCGCAAATCCGGAAGAAACATACTGGACCTGCCTCGATAGGGAAGGCGAAAGTTGTCTTTCGAATTATGACGACCCCACTACTGTAAGGGCACTTGTTTTCCAGGTACTGGAGACTGCGGCAAGGAATACCCCGGTTGTGAACCTCACACCAATAACTAACTCGCGATGAAATTTTGGGCGGGTCGAATCATGGATGCCATCGGATGGCCGGATCGCTTCCACACAATTACCGTCCTGACACTACTTGCGACGGCCGAAAGGGCGATATGTGGCGCGCCGTCGATGGAGGTCATTTGCGACCGGCATCGCGCTGCGGTTCAGGCGATTCATTCACTTAAGTGCGATGTCGAACTTCAGCGCAACCTCAAAGACGGTGACATCGAGCGCTCTACTGCCCGATACATGCGATCCGGTGAAGACGTATTCGTCCGGTGGCAGCACGAGGGGAGCGTTCGTGAGTGTGTCGTTCAAGGGCAAGTACTCCGCAATATTTCAACCCGCGTTCCCAAAGCTAACGGCGGTGCCGATCCGGGAAGTGGCAGCCTCAACCGTTACGATGGCGAGGAAGTGACCCTGTGCGACATCTGGGCAAAGGGATTGCTCCACCTGCCGATTCCCAACGAACCGAAACATCAACCCCTCGACAGGTTTCTTCGGGAAGCAACTCGGGTGAGCCAACCGCGGGTCGAAAAGGGCGGGTTAGTCCTCGTCGATTTTAACTGGGATCGCCCCGGCATGGTCGATTACACCTGGACGGGAACGCTTACCTTCGACCCGTCCGCAAACTGGCTGGTACGGGCTGTTTCGTACACGGGGCACAAAAAGACCGGTGGCCGGCCGATGACCTGTCGATTGGAAGTTACGCGATTTCGAGAGGTCGCCCCCACCGTGTTTTTTCCGGTCGTCGTCGAACGCCATCTCGCGGAAGCGGATAAACCCTCTCGATTGCTCTACACCGCTACTGTGTCGAACGTTATCGTCAATCGGGCACTTCCCGCACGAACGTTCGAACTCCGATTCCCGGCCGGGACGACGGTGTACAACCGGATCGAGGGGATACAGTTCGAGATCGGGGCCGACGGGCGTCCGGCATCCCGGCCGGAACCGATACCTACTCACGATACCGCGAACAGCCAATTCGCGGCGGTCCCGGCCAGAAAGAGTCGGCCCCCAACGGAGCGCGAGCCAAGGTTGCTTGGTTCCTATGTCTTGCCGGTTTCGCTAGGGGTGTTAACGCTCGCTGGCATCATCAAATGCATCCGACTTTACCGTGCTCGACGCAATGGTGATGCCGCCGTCTGACGCACCGAACCTCGCGAGAGTCCTCGCCATGAATCGCAAACTACTTTCCGGCCTGCTCGTTGTCCCTGCGCTCGGCGCGGCAGCGTTGATCTTACGTCCGCTGGTCACCGCGGGGTCAGCCAGTCCCGAGGAATCTGCAGCCGTTCTGGACTGTCCGGAGGTCATCGACATCGGTCCGCGCGAACGTGGTGAATCGGTCGCCGTAACGATCCCATTGATGAACCGCGGTGGGAGTGAGTTGATCGTCAGTGAAGTACACTCGAACTGTTCGTGTACGGTCGTTGGTCGGGCCGGCGAGCGCGGTCGGCCGCAACCGTTCGCGGTCGAACCGGGTGGTGCGGCAACGCTCGTCGTGCGCGTTCGCGTCGACGGGAGGATCGGCGAACGGCGAACATTCCCGTTCTCGCTGCGAACGAACGACCCCGAGCGGCCGAAGGTTGGGATCGCGGTTGTGGCGTCGGAAGTCCGCGGCGGCGTATTCGCGTCGCCGTCGGACGTAGCGTTCGGCGTCGTCGCACGTGGCGAGATCGTCCGTCGCACGATCGACGTACTCGACGACGCGCCGGTGCTGCGGAACGTCCGACGCGCCGAAAGTAGTAATCCCCGTCTGGTGTCGGTCAAATTGTTGCCGGCCGACTCGCCGCCGACGGTGCCGACCACACATCCCGCGGTGGTTCTCGCAAGACTCGAAGTGACCGTCGCAACGGAGGACCTTGGCGACGTGCGGGAATCCGTTGCGTTGTTCGGGGACGGCCAGGCCGGCCCCTGGACCGTGGTCAACGTCGCCGGGCGGGTCGGGGCCTCCGTCGAGTGCGCTCCGCCGAAATTAGTCCTGCCGCAGGTTTCGAGTACCGGCCCAGTGTACGTAGGCCGTTGCCTGCTCCGCAGCCCGCTCAACGTGCCATTCGCGGTGACGGGACATTCTGCTCCGCCTGGAATTGCCGTTGAAATGGCAGCCAACTCATCCGGGCCGACCATTGCCCGGATCGCTTGGGACGCGAAGGCTGGGGCAGCGCTCGCCGGGACGACGGCCGACGTGGCTTTTCAAGTCGACATCAATGGGGTAGTATCGCAAGTCCGATTGCCCGTTCGGTGCGTCGCGGAGACGCCGGAATGAAGCGTCCGGGATGGACGATCGTCGAACTGCTCGTCGTCATTGGCGTCGTCGGCGTACTCGTCGGCCTGACGTTGCCCGCCGTCCAGCAGGCCCGTGCGAGTGCTGATCGCACGGCCTGCGCCAATCGCCTCAAGCAGGTCGGCCTCGCCCTTCACAGTTACGACGCAGCCTACGGCCGGTTGCCGCCGAAGTCGCGCGTGCGCTACCCGTATCCGGAACCAGACTCAGCCCTCGGCTGGATGGCTTTGATCCTTCCGCAGATGGGGCACGACGCGCTCTATCGGACGGCCGAGGATGCTTGTCGCCGCGATGCCTATCCGATGCACAACCCGCCGCACACCGGCCTGGCTGTCGGATTGCCCGACTATGTGTGCCCCGCGGACGGCCGTACCGGCCCGATGACCGATCGCTGGGGGCGCACGCTCGGGTTTACGTCGTACCTTGGCGTCGCCGGATTCCTCCGGTCTACAAAGGTTCGACCGTGGGTGCGCGGCGTTTTTGGCGAGCGGATCGGCTGCCGCCTCACCGACATCGCGGACGGGACGGGTCAAACGCTGATGGCCGGCGAACGGCCACCGCCCGACTCGCTCCAGGCCGGCTGGTGGTATCCCCTGTTCTCCGCTCACGGGACGGGACACATCGGACCGAACAACTACGTTGTCATCGGCACCTACGCCCCATACCCCGGCGACGACGAGTGCGAGACGACGCACCGGCGCAACTTCGGCCCAGGCCGGCTGGACAACCCGTGCGACCGCTATCACTTTTGGAGCCTGCACCCCGGCGGCGGCAACTGGCTGTTCGCCGATGCGTCGGTTCGATTTCTGGCGTACGCGGCAGACCCCTTCGTGAGCTCCCTGGCGACCCGCGACGGCGGTGAGATAGCAGCGGCCCCCGAGTAACGTTCGGTGGCGGCCTATCCCCGCCGCGTCGAATCGCTTCCGATCCTGCTCAGTTGAAACGTAGCCGAGCGGGGGGCGTCAACCCCCTGAGACCTCCAAGACTCAGGGGGCTGACGCCCCCCGCTCGGCTACGTTTCAACTGAGCAATACGATCCAATTTCGCACCGTGGGCGGCCCGCAACTCGACGCCCGATACTGCTTCGCGAGTGCGTTTGTTCCGAGACCTCGAGATGCAGCAGTCGCGCGGAATTGTAAATATTGCCCTTCGCGCCGTCGGTCGGGGCCGCTATGTCGCCCGCCTCTCGATTCACTAGGTTTCGACCCGGAGGGTTCCCGATGTCCCCGAGGCGTCCTCGCGCCGGCGCGGCCGCGCCGCTGGCCCAACGGCACGCGTTCCGCCCGCGGCTTCTACCCCTGGAGGGACGCGAAGTCCCGTCCACTACCCCGACCGATACTGGCGAGCCGCCGCCGCCACCGGACACGACGACCACCGAACCACCGGCCGTCGTGGCCGAACCGATCCTCGCCGTCGGGGCCGACACCGGCGGCCGGCCCGGCGTGCGCGTCTACGACCTGTCGACCGGCAGCGTGAAGTTCAACTTCCTCGCCTACGAGCCGAACTTCCGCGGCGGCGTCCGCGTCGCCACCGGCGACGTGACCGGCGATGGCGTCGATGACCTCGTCACCGCCCCCGGCCCCGGCCGTCGGGCGCAGATCAAGGTCTACGACGGTACCGACGGTGCGCTCGTGACGCAGTTCCAGGCGTACGGCGATCGTTTCCTCGGCGGCGCGTATGTGGCCGTCGGCGACGTCAACGGCGACGGTCAGGCCGACATCATCACCGGGGCCGGCGAAACGGGCGGGCCACACGTCAAAGTCTACAACGGTGCGTGGGTCGCGCCGCCGCCGATGATCCAGGAGACCCCGGATCAGGGCACGTCCTCGACCAGCCTCACGGTCAACGACGACGGCACGACGACCACGACGACGGACCCCGCCACGACGACCACGACGACGGACCCGGCGACGACCACGCCGCCGGAGGTGACGACCACGACGTTCCCGCCGCCCGCCGAGCCGCCGCAGCTCTTGAGGGAGTTCATGGCCTACAACCTGCGCTTCGCCGGCGGTGTGCGCGTGGCGGCCGGCGACGTCAACGGCGACGGCAAGGCCGACATCGTCACCGGAGCGGGTATCGGCGGTGGGCCGCACGTCCGCATCTTCAGCGGGGCGGACGGATCGGTGCTGCGAAACTTCATGGCGTTCGCCACGCCGTTCACCGGCGGCGTGTACGTCTCGGCCGGCGACCTCGACGCCGACGGCCGGGCAGAAGTGGCGGTCGGCACCGGGCCGCGCGGCGGGGCACTGGTGCGCGTCTTCAGCGGCGCGACCGGCAGCTTGCAGCGCGATTTCTCGGCGCTGAACGTGGCCGGCCCGCTCAGCGCGAAGGTGCAGATCACGGATTACGACCAGGACGGCACGACCGACCTGTTAGTGGCTACTGGCCGGCAGGTGCAAGTGCGCAACGCGCGCACGACGCGGCTGAAGACGACGCTCAACGTGAGCGACGCGAACTTCACCGGCGGCATCAATATTTGAGGCGATGGGGGTTCGTTCGTGCGAGCGCGGGCCGGCCCGGCAACGGGCCGGCCCGTTGCGTTTGTATCGGGCAATTGCATTCCGTGGAACCATAAGCTACAAGAATAATGCAAATCGAGGCCTTCCCCCGAGGTGCGTGTGACCCCCGAACTCGATCCTTACGTCCTCGACGCGCTGCGACTCGCCGTTCGACAGGACGGCGAGTGCCGTTTAGTCTCGCGCGCCGGCAAGCCCGGCCTCATCTCCGGCAGTGGAAAGTCGGCCGCCGCGCGGCGGGATAACCTTCTCGAACGCCTCAACCTGTTCTGCGTGTCCCGAACGGCCGTGGAGGGCACGGGCAAGAGCGCGAAGTCGGTCGAGTATGTGACGATTACTCCCGAGGGCATCCGGACCTTATTCGCAGTTCACCGTGTCGAATCCCACCGAGAGTTGTACGAGTCGGCCGCACCTGCCCACAAGTCGGCAGCGCTGGAAGCAGTTTTGGCCGCCGCCGGCGAGGCGCTGGCACGCAACGGCGAAGCGCGGGCGCAGCTCGCCGCCGAAGAGTCGGGCGTTCTGACCGTCGTGCGACAAGTCGCCGCCGAGCGGTTGCAGGCCATCGCGGTGGAACGAGCGGCCTTGGACCGCTGCGCCCGCGCTGCCGGCGAACTGCAAGAGTTGGCCGGCCAACCCTCGCCCGAACGTGACCGGAAGCCCGATCCGGTTGCAGATCGCCGCGCCGCGCCGCCCGCGGCCGAGGAAGACCTGGACTACCAGCGCGACGTGGCGAAGGAACTCGTCTTCGCCTGGCAGGACGCAACTTCCCCCGAAACCCGCGAGGCCCTGGAGCGGGTGAGGCTCAACAACGGGTTGGAATCAGTTGGCACCGCCGGAGCGGCGACCCCTTTTGATGGCCGCATCCACCGTACGGACGACCCACTCAAGAACGGCGAGATCGCCGTCGTCGACGAACCGGGTTGGAAACTCATCAATGCTCGCGGGGAGTATCTGATCGCCCGCGCCCGCGTCCACAAGTCGCCGTCCCCGCAAGAGGCCGCCAATGCCCGCTATGATTAGCATCGACTTCGGCAACTCGTACACCAAGGTCGCGATCCGCCCGGACAGCGAATCCGCGGCGGGGTTGATGAAGGATCCGTCGCTGACCCTTGACGAACTCAACGTCTGCGTGCCGACTTTAGCGGCTCGCCTTGGAGGGCCAAGTTCGGGCAACTGGTCCTACGGCACGGACGTGATGCGCCACAGCGAGACGACGGCCGGGCTGACCGTCTTTCGCAATTGGAAGCCGGACTTCTTTCGCGGCAGCGAAGCCGGCCCGACGATGGCGGCCGCCCGCGATCCGGTTCCGGCTCTGTCTGGCGCGGCCCGACAAGCCTTCCGCGACGACGAGTGGGCGGCCATGCGCGACGCACACGGGTTCGCGGACGCCGACCGCCCGATCATCGAGGCGATGAGGCGACCGAAGCCGACTTTGGAGCCGATTCCAGCCGCCGAGGAAACGGGCGAAGAAACCCGGTCGATCGCGCTGGGGTTCTTCCGCTGGCTCCGCGAAGAACTCGTCGATCCGGCCTGTAAAAAGGTTGGCCTGAAGTCGGCGGATGGCATCCCGACGCGCATTTCGCTGCCGAGTTTCGGCGGCGCGACGAAGGCCGAACTGCTCCTGTGCGAAATCCTGGACGAGGCCGGCTGGACACCCGACGAGAAGGCCCCCGCCCTGGCCGAACCCTTGGCGAACGCCATCGGCACGTTCACAGAAGGGTTGAACGCAACGCACCGGCCACGGCAGCGCGTCATGCCGAATTACGGCCGCATGTTCGCCTCCACGGGACTGCTCCAGGCCATGCGGAAGGCGACCCTGGCCGACGGGCCAAAGGTCGCATGGGCCATGATCGCCGATCTGGGCGGCTACACGATCGACTTCGCCATGGTCGGCCTGTTGCTCGACGACATCGACTCGCGCATCGAGGGCGAGATCGACGGCAAAAAGAGGTCTGCCCATACGTCGAAGCCGCTCGGAGTGTCCGCGCTCGACGAGCGCGTGCGTCGCGAGCTTGGGCCGGCCAAGGCCGAGGCGTTCGCCGCCATCGCATCGGACCCCGACCAGCAGCGCCTCAAAGCATTCCACAGCAAGGTGTACGGTAGCCTCCGACCCTACAGCCTCGGCCGGCGTGGGACCATTGGCACGGGCGAGGAAATGCATCGGATCCGAGATGTCGTCGACGACTTCGCCGAAGAAATCGCCGGCTATGCCGAGGCGTTCCTCGAAGCCAACCAGTACGACACCATCGACGACCTGATCCTCACCGGCGGCGGCAGCATGATTCCGGCCGTTCGTAAAGCTCTCCGAGACCGGATGTCCCCGTACGGCTGGGCCAAGACGCATATGTACTTCGAGCCGGCGGCGACGCTTACCGCTCGAAGTCACCGCTTGGACGAACGGATGTTGCGCGGCGCGACTGCCCTCGGCGGGGCGAGCGTCTATTTCGATTTCGCCGACTGACGCGCCGTTCGTGTCCGTTGGCTGACCGACGTAATACCATGCCCTCCGGCCCGCGTCCATTCCGGAGGCTCCCATGTCCCTGACTCTCGCGCTACTCCTCGTCGCGCCCGCAACCGATCCCGCCGTCGTCCGTACCGAGTTCATCTTCGACGCCAAGCCGACGCCGGAGTGCCACGCCTCCACCATCGTCGAGACGCCGGCCGGCCTCGTCGCCGCGTGGTTCGCCGGCACCGAAGAGAAGCACAGGGACGTCGGCATCTGGGTGGCGCGACACGTCGGCGGCGCGTGGACGAAACCCGTCGAGGTCATGAACGGCAAGCAGCCCGACGGCACGCGGCAACCGTGCTGGAACCCGGTCCTATACCGCCCGGCGAAGGGACCGCTGGCGTTGTTCTTCAAGGTCGGCCCGTCGCCATCGACGTGGTGGGGCGAGCGATCGCTCTCGCACGACGACGGCAAGACGTGGTCGAAAGCCGAGCGGCTGACTGGCGGGGCACTCGGGCCGATCAAGAACAAGCCGGTCGCGCTGGCCGACGGAACGCTCCTGTGCGGTTCCAGCACCGAACACGACGGCTGGCGGCTGGTGATGGAGCGGACGCGCGACCTCGGCAAAACCTGGGAGCGCACCGGGCCGCTCAACGACAAGTCGCTCGGCGCGATCCAACCGACGATCCTCGACTGGGGGCCGGGCCGGTTGCAGATCCTCTGCCGGCCAAACGGGGAGGGCAAGTTGGTGGAGAGTTGGTCGGCCGACGGCGGCAAGACGTGGTCGCCGCCGACCCGTGCCGCGCTACCCAACCCCGACAGCGGCATCGACGCGGTGCGGCTGCGCGACGGACGGGCGCTGCTCGTCTACAACCACACGACCACCGACCGTAGTCCGCTGAACGTCGCGGTGTCGTCCGACGGCAAGGTGTGGCAGGCGGCCCTGGTGTTGGAGGACCAACCGGGCCGCGAGTTCTCGTACCCGGCGGTGATCCAGACGGCCGACGGCCTCGTCCACGTGACGTACACCTACTGGCGCGAGCGGGTGAAGCACGTCGTCATCGACCCGGCGAAGTTGAAGCCGCGACCGTTCGCCGCCGGGGGTAAGTGGCCGGGATGACGCGCGCGACCGCCGCCTTTTCCCGCGCCGCGGTCGATTGGTGTCTCCTATAACGAGCGGCATGCCCTGGGACGGCGTGCATGACCTGGTCGCGAATGCGCGGGCCGGCGATCGGAACGCGTGGACGGACCTGCACACCCTGGCTAGCGACTACCTGCTGGGGCTGTCCCACAAACTCCTCGGCCCGGGCTGGCCGCACGAGTCCGCCCACGATCTGGCACAGGAGGTCTGGGTCAAGTTCTGCGAGAACATCGGCGAGATCCGCGGCGGCGACGACGACGCGGCGACCGCCGCCGTGCTGCGGGCCTGGCTCGGCAAGACCGCGACGCAACTGGCCAAGAACTGCGTCCGCGACAACCACGCCCGCAAACGCGCTGCGCCCGCCGGGACCGTCCGCCTCGGGCTTCACGACGACTCGCACGACGGCACGGCTGGCGACCCGCCGGCGCGCGACCCGTCCCCCAGCCACGGGGAGCGGGTCAAGGAGTGGCGAGCGAACATCGACCGGGCGCTCGGCCGGCTCCCCGATGTGACCGATCGCGCGATCGTCGATCTGCACTACGTCCAGGGCTGGCCGCTGCGGCGAGTCGTCGATCACCTGAAGGCCGCCCACGACCCCGCGACCACCTACGATAAGGTGCGCTACCGGCTGGAGCAGATACGCGACCTGCTCAAAGACGAGTTGCAAGCCCGCGATGACGACCCCACCCAGCCCTGATGCCCCGATGCGGCCAGCCGAGCGCGAGCAGGTGGCCCGGTCGCTCGTCGACGAGTTTCTCCGGAACCGACACACCGACGCGACGCCCGACCCCTTCGCGCTGATCCTCGCCCACCCGCACCTGGCCGGCGAGTTGGAACGGCTGCTCGACGCGGAGATTCAAGACTATCTGGCGTTGCAGTCCTCCCCACGGGCCGAGTGCCAACCCGCACTCGCGCCCGCGACGATTGGCCGCTACCGCATCGACGGGCGGCTCGGTGCCGGCTCGTCGGCCGTCGTCTACCGCGCCTACGACCCGAAGTTCCAGCGGTCGGTGGCCCTCAAAGTCGTGCGCGGCGACCCGACGGCCGACTCCAGCGCGGTCGGAC
>CAZNSL010000079.1:0-11938 GCA_964574975.1 uncultured Alcaligenaceae bacterium
GGGCGGTGCGCACCGCCATGACCCGCGAGATCGGCGCGACCATCGACCGCCGCTGGGCGCTGTGGTTCTACGGCCCCGGCCTGTTGCCGCTGGCCCTCGGTGGCGCGGCCGGCGTGCGCGCCGCGATCCAGGACGGGCCGGGCGATTTGGTCGCGCTAGCGTGGCCGGCGTTCGCCGGCACCGCCGAGACGGTGCTGATCCTGGGTCTGGCCGTGGCGGTGCGCAGCCTGTGGGATCGGGTGCTGCGCCGCTGGCGCGACGGCGTCGCCCTGGGCGCGGCCCCGTCGCGTCCGGGCGACGCGCTGGCACTACTCTCCGACGTGCCGCCACTGCCCCTGCCGGGCGACCAACGATAGGCCGTCCTGAAATGCCCGGCGGGAAGGCCCGGGCCGATTGCACGCCCCGAACTGTGGGCTACACTTGCTCGCACTCCTTGCGCGTGCCTCCGGTGCGGTCCGTCGCCCCTGTGATCGTTTGTCCATGACCCTGCGCGTCGAACCCCACGCCGAGCCGATCCCCGGCTACCGCTTCATCGAGCGGCTCGGGGCCGGCGGTTTCGGCGAAGTCTGGAAGGCCGAGGCCCCCGGCGGCCTCCTCAAGGCGATCAAGGTCGTCTTCGGCGACCTGCGCGCCACCGACCCCGACGGCAACCACGACCTCGCCCGGCAGGAACTCAAGGCCCTCAAGCGCGTCCAGGCCGTCCGCCACCCGTATCTACTCGGCATCGACCGCTACGACGTGATCGACGGCCGGCTCCTGATCGTCACCGAGTTGGCCGACGGCAACCTGTGGGACCGCTTCCGCCAGAGCCGCGAAGCCGGCCTGCAAGGCATCCCGCGCGACGACCTCATACGCTACATGCTCGAAGCGGCCGAGGTCCTCGACCTGATGCACGACCGGCACCAGCTCCAACACCTCGACATCAAACCGCCGAACCTCTTCCTGGTCCACGACCACGTCAAGGTCGGCGACTTCGGTCTGGTCAAGGACCTGGAGGGCGTCCAGGGGATGATCTCCGGCGGCGTCACGCCGCACTACGCCGCCCCGGAGACGTTCGACGGCCACCTGAGCCGCCACTGCGACCAGTACAGCCTCGCCATCGTCTACGCCGAGCTGCTGACCGGCCAGCGACCGTACGCCGGCGGCACCGTGCAACAGATCATCCTGCAACACCTCCAGGGCAAGCCGAACCTCACCGCCGTGCCGCCGTCCGACCGGCCCATCCTCAACCGTGCCCTGGCCAAGGACCCGGCCAAGCGCTTCCCGAACTGTAGCGAGTTCATCGGCATGTTGTTCGACATGTCCGGCGGCGGCTTCCGCCTGCCGGCGTCGCTCTTGGCGTCGTTGAGCGGCCGCTACGGCAAGGGCGAGTCCGCCGCGACGCTGACGCCGCCGCCGACCGTGGCCGCCGTACCCGACACGCAGTCGAACCCCACCACGCCGCGGTCGCATCCTCCGGCCACGCGCTACCGCACCGGCGATGGTTGCCTGCAACCGGCGCTCGTCCTCGGGATCGGCGGCGTCGGCTTGGCGGTCCTCCAACGGCTGCGGCAGCGCCTGAACGACGACGCACCGGGCGAGCTGCCGCACCTGCGCCTGCTCTACCTCGACACCGACGCCGACGCGCTACAAGCCGCATACGACGGCCGCGACGGCCCGGCGCTGGCGTCCGACGAGGTGCTGCCGATCCGCCTGCAGCGGGCCGGCCACTACCTGAAGCCGCGGCCCGACGGGCATAAAATCACCGACGGCTGGTTCGACTCGCAACTGCTCGGGCGGTTGCCGCGGCAGCCGGCTACGCTCGGCCAGCGGGCGCTCGGCCGGCTGGCGTTCGCCGACCACGCCGTGGCCATCGCCGACAAGGTCCGCGACGAGTTGGCGGCCGTCGTACGACCGGACGCGCTCGACGCGGCCGTGCGCCGCACCGGCCTCGGCCTACGGACGACCCAGCCGCGGGTGCTGATCGTCTCCGGCCTGGGCGGGGCGACCGGCGGCGGTATTGCCATCGACATCGCCTACCTGGCCCGGCGGGCGCTGGCCGCGACGAACGACCAGGCTCCGGACGTGGCCGGCATCTTCGTCCTACCGCCGACCGGCGGCGCGACGCCGGCGGACATCCGCGCTGCGGGCAACGCCTTCGCCATGCTCACCGAGTTGCTCCACTTCAGCCGGCCGGACACGACCTACGTGCCGGCAGTCGCCGGTCTCGACGCCGCGCCGGAGGTCGCCGCGCCGTTCGCGTCGCTCCTCGTCGTGCCAGCCGCGGGCGAGGTCCTGGCGGCCGACGCGCTCTTGCGCGAGCTGGTGACGCCGCTCGGCCGGGCGTTCGCCAGCGGCCGCGGGTCGCCCCCGGCCGAGCCGGTGGCGCGGTCGTACGGCGTGGCCCGTTTCACCTGCCCGGCCGCGGCGGTGACCGACCGTGCCACTCGGCGGCTGGCGGCCGCCACGCTGGAGCGCTGGCTCGCGCCGGAGACGCCCAAGCTGCGCGGGGCGGTGAACGCCTGGGTCGGCGAGCAGTGGGCGGCGCAGGACCTCGGTCCCGAGGCCGCGACCCGTCGGCTCAACCAGGCCGTGGAGGCGGCGCTTGGCCAGCCGGCCGACGCGGCGTTCGTCGTCGGCCCGGACGAGGCCCCGTCGGAGGCACTGGCCCGCTTCGAAGGCTGGGTCGGCCGCGGTGCCTACCGCGACGACCCCGGCATGCCCGGCAGGCTGGATTCGGCTCTGGCCGAGGCGGCCGCGACCCTGACGGCGGAGTGGGGCGGGAAGCTGGCGTCGCTGGCGGTGTGCCTTCTGGAGCAGCCCGGCTTCCGCTTCGCCGGGGCCGAGCGGGCCGTGGCCCTGTTGCGCGATGGCATCGGGCGGGCGCAATCGCACTTCGCTCCCCTGGGCGACGAGTGGCTGCGGAAGGCGGCGCGGGCGTCGGCTCGCGTCCACGCCTTGCTCAGCGGCGAACAGCCGCGGCGGGCCGCCCCCAACGAGCTGCACGACGCCCTGGTGCTGTTACCGCGCTGGCGATTGCATGGACTGATGCTGAAGGCGGTGTCGGCCGTGTACGCGGCCCTCGGCGGCTCGCTCGACGCGGCCACGGTCGAGGCTGCCCAGTACCGTCGCCGGGTCGAGGCCGCACGAACGCTGTTGGCGGCGCGAGCCGGCGACGCGGAGGCGGACGCGCCGGGGCTGCTCTTGCCCGACGACTGTGCGACAGTCGACGACGCCGCGGCGAAGCTCATCGCCGGGCTGCCCCGCGAGGCGCGGCGGGCTTACGACGACGACGTGCGGGCCACGATCGACGGGCGGTTCGGCGGCCTCGCGGCGTGCCTGACAGCTCCCGACGCGGCGGCGCAGGTGGTACACCTGTTGACCGAGCGGGCGGCCGTCCTCGTGGCCGGTCGTGCCGGTGCGGCCGGCGCAGTCGAAGCGTTTCAGGAGCGGTTCGCGGACTCGGCGGCGGCCGGCCGCGAGCTGGCGGCGGCGTTCGAAGCGGCGGAACCGGCGTACGGGACGTACGGCACGCCGGAACTGGCCGCGCTGGCGGTGCCGCCGGGGCCGACGGCCGAGGCGTTCCGCGAATTGGCGAATCGCTCGCTGGTGCCCCTGGAACTGACCGCCGCGACCAGCCCGGCCGACGTGGCACTGGTGCGCGAGCGGCCGGCGGTGCCGCTGACGGCCTTACCGGCGATGGGCCTGGAGGCGCTGGAGGCGTACCGGCTGTTGAGCCGCGCCGACGGCCTGCCGCCGCACGCGCGCAGCGATGTGGCCGACTGGACTGCGTGACGCCGGCCGCCCGGAGCGCCCGCGACGGATCGCGCTACCCGTCGCTCGCGCACCGGGCAGGTCGCGTCACGGATCTACCGCGAAGTTGGTTTCACGGAAAACGTTCGCTCGACGCGGCTGATGTTCCACTGACGATCCTTGACGGACACCGTCAGCCGCCGGCGTTCCAAATCGACGATCGGCTTCGCCAGCACGTATTCCCAGACGCCCGGCGAGGTCGCCTTGAACCGGCTCGCCAGGTTCTCGCCAGCGGGAACGCCGTCGATCGGGAAGTCGGCGACGACTCGGAAGCTGTCGAGGTCCAACCCCGTATTGGCGTCGCACATGCCGACGAGGATGCGCGTCAGCGGCGGATTCGGACCGACTTTGGGATACGTCACCGTCACCGTAGGTCGCTGGTCGTCGCAGTACCATCCATAGTTTCTCGACTTCGGGTCGGTCGGGTTGTAGCGCGGGTCGAGGTCGATCGGGCATCCGAGGTCGATCCAGCGGACGATCGTCCGGCGGTCCTCGTCGTCGAGCGGCGGGACTTTGACCGGTTTACCGTCCCGCCCCGTGTAGGTGCCGCGAACGGCGTCGGGCGGCGGCATCGGGTCGCCGGTGAAATCGACATCGATGACATTGTTGTGGATGTAGCGCCGGAGCGCCGCCACATCGTCGTAATTCAACTTCTCGACCGGTTTACCTTTCCAGCGGAGCGACTTGGGGTCGTCCGAAAGGGTCAGGCTCGGGAAGTCGTCGTTGGTCCCGCCATCCGTGCGCCGGCCGTAGATCTTCCAGACGAGCAGACTGCGGCGCGACTGGAACATGCGGACGTAACGGGTGGCGGCGTCGAGGCCGTAGCCAGTGCGCGGCCGTTTGCCGAAGCCGGCAAGGCGGAAGTACGCCGCAGGGACGTTGACGGCTGGCCCGCTATCGTGGCCGAACGCCGGGACTAGCTCCTTCGCGTCGTCGTCGAGTACCAGGCCGCCGGACGGCCGTTCGCTCCGGCCGGTGTGGCACGGGAAACAGCTCCGGGCCAGTATGGGCCACACGTCGCGGAAGTACTCGACGTTTTTGATGCCCTTCTCGTAGCGCAACCCGGCCGTGTCGGCCTCATCCCACTGCCGCCCGGACTGGTCGTTCGCTTTCGCGGTCAACAGCGGCGTGGATGCCGTAAGGTCGAACACCCGGTAGTCCGGCCGGGCCGCCGCGGTCTGCTCGAACGACGTGGGCTTTTGACTGTGGGCGTGGCAGCCACCGCAGTCGTTGCGAATCTCGCCAGGCCGCAACTGGTGCCAGGTTTGAGATACGTTCAGCGCCATACCGTTCTTGTCGATGGCCTGAAACGTGAACGCCTGGTCGGCCGGGAGCTTGGCCAGGAAGCTCGTGTCCGGGTTCCCGTCCGGGTCGGTCGGCTGCCGGCCGTCGACGAACTTGCGAACGGGAATCTCACCGAGGATGCGGAGCCGCTCCAGGGCATGGTTGGCGTAAAGCGGTGGCCGATCTTTGCCGCCGCCGGTATCCGTGCGCGGCTCCTGAGCCAGGATTCGGACGGCGTGAATCTCCGCGTTGTCGTAGAGGCCGGCATCCGCTCCCTGGAGCGACCAGTTGAAGGGCAAGCTCCGGGGATCGACCGAAACGGCGGTCACGCCGCCTTCCGGCACCCGACCCCTGGGAGCGGTCTCGCGCTTGTAGAAGCTGGACGTGCCGACCAGGCCGAATGGCGTCCCCTCGGGCAGGTGGGGCGAGCGGGAGCCGTCGTTCGCGCGAATGAGGTTCGCCGGCTCTTCGACGCCGAATATGCGCCGGTACGGCACCAGCGGCCGCGGCCACTGCTCGTTGTACCGCGGGTCGTTTTTGATCAGCAGCATTTGCCCTGGGACATCGACCGGCCGGCCCTCCTTGATGAGGTAAATGCCCGAGTCGATGGTGGGGTAGTAGTCGTACTGGTGGTTGGCCGGGCCGGCCGTCCACGCCGTCAAGAGGTGGTTGTCCGGCGCGCCGCAGGGGTGCGTCACCTTGCCGACGGCGTTGGGATAGCTCGTGCCGCCGTGTTTGCGTGCCTTGACGGGTTCGCCTTTCTGCAGGGACGGGGCCGGCCCGTCCTCGCCGTGCGTGAACCGCGTCAACAGCTGCGCGCCCGCGGTGGTGAAGGGCTGGCGGAGTTTGCCGCCGGCGTACCGGGCGAGGGCGTTGCGCGGGTCGCCGAGCCAGCCCGATCCGAATGCCGGCCCGCCACCGTAGG
Source organism: uncultured Alcaligenaceae bacterium (assembly GCA_964574975.1). GTDB lineage: Bacteria > Planctomycetota > Planctomycetia > Gemmatales > Gemmataceae > JAXMAS01. The sequence goes on from CAZNSL010000079.1 coordinate 6,002, forward strand.
GCCGCGGCGGCAGCGCCAGGTAGGTCCCGAAGCCGCTGTTATTCTGGTTGTAGTACAACTCGATCACAAGGGTTTCGTCGGCAAGTTGCGCCTGAAAGTGGTAGCCGCTGGGGGCGGGGTGCTGGGAGAAGGCACTGGCCACCGGCCCCCAGTTGGTGCCATCCGGGTGGATGCTCCAGACGCCCCACAGGATCGATGTGCGAATCCCCTGCGACTCGAGCGAACTAAAGAGCAACCGGCCGTCCTTGAGGATGACCGGGTGCAGGGCGCAGGCGATGTTCAAGTAGCCGAACTGTTCGACGTTGGCCCCGTCGTCGTCCATGCTGAACAACTGCAGAGTGATCTTCGGATAGCCTCGCGGCGGCACGTGCGCGTTGCGGTTGCTGGTGAAGGCCACCCGCCCGCCGGGCAGGGGGCACGGGCCGAGGTTGAAGACGCCGTACGGCAAGCGTGTGGTGCCGGTTGCTGACGGCCGATTGGTCTTGAGCCAGAGGGCCGCACCGGTGTTCGGCGTGAACTGCTGGTCGGTCAATCGCTTGGCCCGGCGCGACCGCACGTGGAGCTTCCAGATGTCCGAGCCGGTGTGCTTGGCATCGATAAACTTGGCGTAGTAAACCCACTCGCCATCGAAGGAGACGTAGGGGTCCATGACCGACCCCTCCTTGCCGCTGACGAGCAACTCCTCGGTACCATCGGGGTGAAGGAGCATCAGGTCGGCTCCCGGCTCCATCCGCGTCGGGTTGGAGAAATCGGCCCATGCGGTGCGACGCTCGTCGCCGTGACGCGGCGCGCGGACGTAGACGATGTCGTAGTCGTACCGGACGGAGGGATCGGTCGAGACGTGCGGCGGGGCACTGGCGGCTTCGGGCCCAGTCGGTTGGCGACCTGCGGCCGCACCGAACGCGATTAGGACGCTGAGTCCGGCGAGTCGACGGTACGGGCACATCGAGAATATCCCCGGAAGAGTGGCGCGGGGGAACGAGCCTTGTGCGTCATTCGGTCACGACACTCATTTTGTATGCCGGGGCGACCATTCGAGGACACCAAACTGCCGGAGGCAGCGAACTCGATGGCGACCGCCTCGCCTCACTCCACGGTGACGCTCTTAGCGAGGTTGCGTGGCTTGTCCACGTCGCAGCCGCGCTCGAGCGCCACGTGGTACGCTAACAATTGCAACGGCACCGCCGTCACCACCGGCTGCAGGTACTCCGGCACGTCCGGCACGAACACCACCTCGTCGGCCTTCGCCGCGACCGTCTCGGCGATCTCCGGATCGGCGTCGCTGGTCACCGCGATGATCGGACCGCGACGGGCACGCACCTCCTCCAGGTTCGACATCACCTTGGCGAACACCGGCCCACTCGGCACCAGCACCACCGACGGCGTCTGCTCGTCCACGAGCGCGATCGGGCCGTGCTTCATCTCCGCCGCCGGGTAGCCCTCGGCATGGATGTAGCTGATCTCCTTCAGCTTCAACGCCCCCTCCAACGCCACCGGGTACAGGTACTGCCGACCCAAGTACAGCACGTTGCGGACTCCGCGATAACGCGCCGCGATCCGCTTCACCTGCTCGTGGCACCGCAGCGTCTGCCGCACCCAGTCCGGCAACGCCCGCAACTCGTCGAGCATCCGCGCCCCCTGCAGGCTCGACAGGTGCCGCATCCGACCCAGGTACAGCGCCAGCATCGCCAGCACCGTCACCTGCGAGGTGAACGCCTTGGTACTGGCGACGCCGACCTCCTGGCCGGCGTGCAGGTAGACGCCGCCATCGGCCTCGCGGGCGATCGTCGAGCCGACGACGTTGCACAGCGCCAGCGTCCGGTGCCCCTTCCGCTGACTCTCGCGCAGCGCCGCCAGCGTGTCGGCCGTCTCGCCCGACTGCGTGATCGCCAGGACGATCGTGTTCTTGTCGATCGGCGGGTTGCGGTAGCGGAACTCGCTGGCGTACTCCACCTCGACCGGGATGCGCGCGAACTCCTCGATCAGGTACTCGCCCACCAGGGCCGCGTGGTAGCTAGTGCCACAGGCCGTCAGGATGATCCGCTCGGCGTCGCGGAGTTGCCGGGTCGTCAGGTTCAGACCGCCGAAGTGGGCGCTCGCGTCGGCGTCCGACAGCCGGCCCCGCATGGCGTTTTCCAACGCCTCCGGTTGCTCGTAGATCTCCTTGAGCATGAAGTGGTCGAACTGGCCGCGGTCGGCCTCGGCCGTCGTCCAGTCGATCGACTCGACCGTCGCCGCGACGCGTTCGCGGTCCGGGTCGAGGACGTGGAAGTCGTCCGGCGCGATCACGCCGACCTGCCGATCCTGGAGATAGACGACCTTGTCGGTGTACCCCAACAACGCGGACGGATCACTGGCGAGGAAGTGTTCGCCATCGCCGACGCCGAGGACCAGCGGGCTGCCGAGCCGGGCGCAGACGATCCGGTCCGGGGCCTGCGGCGTCACGGCGACCAGGCCGTAGGTGCCCTTGAGCAAGGGCAGCACCGTCTGCACGGCTTCGACCAGGTCGCCGTCGAGGTGGTAGGCGATGAGTTGGGCGATGACTTCCGTGTCGGTGTCGCTGTGGAATTCGACGCCGGCATGCTGGAGTTGCCGCTTGAGCGGGGCGTAGTTCTCGATGACGCCGTTGTGGACGACGGCGACGGCGTTGGCCCCACGGCCGGCGAGGTGGGGGTGGGCGTTGACGTCGTTGGCGGGGCCGTGGGTGGCCCAGCGAGTGTGGGCGATCCCGTGACAGCCGGGAGCGGGTTTGGCCTGGAGGTGGGCGGCCAGGTCGGCGACGCGGCCGGCGGTCTTGCGGAGGTGCAACGTCGCACCGGTAACGGTAGCGAGACCGGCCGAGTCGTAGCCGCGGTATTCGAGCCGGCGCAGGCCGTCCAACAGAACCGGTTCCGCCTCGCGGCGGCCGACGTAACCGACGATTCCACACACGGCATCAGCCCTCCCCGCACAGGGAGAGAATGGTCGACTCGGCGGCGCGGGCCGCAGGGACGGAACGCACTGCCGGCGCGTCCGCCAGGCTCTCGCCGACGACGGTGAACCCGCACGCCCCCTCGTAGAGCGGTCGCAGCCCGGCTCGGCTCGTCAGCATCAAGTACGGCACCTGACGGGCGAGGGCTTGGTTCACCGTCTCGTCGACCAAGGCGGCGGCAATGCCGCGCCCGCGCCAGTCCGGCCGCACCACAACGTAATCGACCTGCCAGTTGACCGGAGCCGACACGAGCAGCGCACCGATCAACTCGCCGCTGTGTCGTGCGGTCGCAACGTAACGGACGCTCGGCCAGATCGCCAGGAACTTGCACCGCGTCCGAAAGTTGGTGGTGATCATCTCCCACAGGTCTTTGCACGCCGTTTCCTCTTCGAGGAACAGGTCCGTGGTGAGGAAGTCGACCGGGCGCTCGACGGGCCGCGGGCGCGCCGGCACATGCAAGTAGTAGAGGTTGCCTTCGGCGGTACGGGACCGCGGGCAGGTGTCGGTCGGCAACATGGCGATTCCTCGCGGGTCGGGTGACGGGGCGTGTGCGACATAGCATCGCCGCTTCGCCGACCGCGATCAAGACGAATTCGACAGAAAATATAGAAACGACGATGGAATGAATAATCATGCATTTCGAGAATGGAGAACGACATGGCGCGGAAGAAGGGGAAGTTGCCCCGCGACTCCATTTTGGAGGCCCAGGCGGCGGCATATCTCGCGAGTCAGGGTGAGGGCCAGGTTCGGATCGCTGGCATCCTCGGCGTGAGCCAGGGTGAGGTGTCGCGGCTACTGGCCGCGGCCCGACGGGCGGGATGGCTGCAAACTCGCTGCGTCCTGCCGCCGGGGGCGGCCGAGGCCGTCGAGCGGGTGATTTTCGCGGGCCGCGGGGAACTCGAAGACGTTCTCCGCCGCGAAGCCGACCGGCACGGAGCCGCCCCCGTGCGGAACGTCCGCGTCGTCCACAGCGGCGGCGAGGCGGGCGACCCGGCCGGGTGGGACGCTCGCCTTCGCCGTTTCGGCCTCGCGGCCGCGGCCCGACTTCAGGAGTTGCTCCCGGGCATGCGTCTGGTGGGGGTCGCTTGGGGCCGGGCGATCGGCCGGTTGGCGGACGGGCTGCGGCAACTGAACCCACACGCCCCGCAACTGCCGACCCCCGTCCGGTTCGTCCCGCTCGCCGGCGAACCGCTCTCCTACCCGGACCCCGAAACGTCGTCCTCGACCCTGGCGTACCGTCTGAGCGAGGCGTGCAACGCCGTCCCGCCTCCCTTCCACTCGCTGGCGGCGGTCCCCGCGTTCATCCCGGCCCGGTTCCCGCGCCAGGGTCGGGAGGCCATCCGCGACTTCATCGCCGAGATCGCCGGCTACCGGGAGATTTTCGGGGGAGGCGGCGCGAAGGCGCGGCCACAGGGAACCCTCGCCGAACGACTCGATTGCGTGATTACTGGCGTGGGCGCGGTGTCCGCGGGGGCCAGCGGGCGGCTCCTGGACGATCGGCTGACGGCCGAGAACATCTCCAAGGAGGAGTTGGGGACGCGCTCGTTCGGAGACATCGGCGGCGTCTTCTTACCGAAGGCCCCGCGGGATGCCGTGGTTCGCGGGATCAACGAGCGGTGGACGGGCGTGCGGCTGGAACACCTCGCACGCTGCGCCCGGGCGGCCACCGACGACGCCAGCCGGGCCGGCGTGTTCGCTCTGGCCATCGGTCGGGCGAAAGCCCCGGTCGTCCTCGAGAGCGTCCGCCGGGGGCTGATTACCGAGCTGGTGGTCGACCACGACTTGGCTCGGGCGCTTCTCGAACCGCAGGACCCCGCGGGGCGCGACGCCGTACCGCCCCCACCGCGACTCCGCTCCAGCTAACCGGCGACCGTCTCCGACCCGCGCGGCGTCGGAGACGGCGGGTTGGATGGACGGGGGAAGTTGCGCTCGCGTTCCTCGAGCAGCCGTTGCCAAGCATCGAGTTCGCGGTTGCGCTGCTCCAGCTCGCGCTCGATGCGGGTTTCGAGGTCGGCAACCTCGGTGACTCGTTGGTCCAGCGCCGTCTGATCGCGCCCGAGCTTGGCCTCGCGGCGCTCGCAGTTCGCGGTTCGTTCGTCCAGCGCGGCCTGCCGATCTTCGAGAACCTTCCGACGATCGCGGTGGCTCGCCAACTCGAGCCGGCCGGACCGGATCGTTTCGCGCAGTTCGTTTGCCTCCGCCCGCAACAAGTCCGCCTCGGCGGTCAACTGGGCCAACTCCCGTTCGGCCTCGTCCTTGTGCTGCAGGTACTCGGTGAGTTGACCTTCGCGGGTGGCGAGTTCCTCGCGGGTGCGGTCCAGTTCCGCGTACCGCGCCGCAACCGCCTGCTCCCGTTCCGCCAGTTGCTCGGATTGAACGTCGAGTTCCACCCCCTTCCGGCTGAGGCTTTGCTCGGCCAGCAGAGTCTGGAGTTCGTGCTGCGACCGGGCGTTCACCAGCTCCTGGCGTTGCTTGTTGAGGGCGACCATCTGGTCCCGCACGTGGGCCTCGAACCGGCGCGACTCGGCGTCCAGCCACCGTTGCACTGCCGGGCGGGCCTCCGACGGGGTTTCGGTCGGCGCTGGCGACGAGGCCAAAGGGATCAACTCGTTGAAACCCGCCGCGCTGCCGGGAGCTACCGCGAGTTCAATGAACCGGTCGACGCCGGCCGGCGCGGCGAGCGGCGGCCCGTCGGGGGAAACCGAGGTGAGGACCACGGCGGAGCGACACTGCGGGCACTCGATCGATTGGCCGAGCCACGCGTCGGGAAATCGGCCTTGGTTGCCGCACGACGGGCACGTCACCTCAATCGCCATGACACCTGTCCCCTAGCCGGACGGCCTCCCGTTGGTCGGTGCGGAATGCGCGCCAAGGAATTCGAGAACCGCCGACCAGTTTACCAGGGCGTTCGATCGGACGCCAGCGCGTTCCCCACCCGCGGCCCGACCACCGTAGACACGCGTGGC
>CAZNSL010000080.1:0-11910 GCA_964574975.1 uncultured Alcaligenaceae bacterium
GTCTTCCTGTGATCGACGAACTCCGGTCGCTTACGCTCCCGGCTCGCCAGCGTTTTTTCTGCCAGTTCTAAGGGCGTCAGCCGGCGCGGGCGGCCCCCGCCTCGTTCTCCCACGGGACGTGGCCGAACTTGCGGTCGGCGGCCCGGCGGAGGAAGTCGAAGTACAACCTCAGGTGGGCGTCCCGCGTCCACCACTTCACGAACGCTCGGTAGCCGTTCTCGCCCAGCCGGTCGCGCTCGGCCGGATCGGTGGCGAGCCGATTCAGAGCGGTCAGCAATTCGTCGTCGGTGCGGTAGACGAATCCGCCGTCGCCGTCGCGGACGACTTCCGGCAACGCCCCGAGGTCGCGGACGATCACCGGCGTCTTACGCGCGAACGCCTCGATGATGATCATGCCGAACGTCTCGTATGTGATCGACGGGACGATCACCGCGGTGGCGTGGTGGTACAGCGCTCCGAGTTCCCGCTGCGGCCGCGGGCCGAGGAATTTGATGCGAGGCTGGCCGGCCGCCCGGCTCTTCAGCTCGGCCTCGTACGCACCGCCGCCGGCCACGAGCAAGTCGTACTCCGGCACCCGGTCCCAGATGTCGATCAGCGTCTGTAACCCCTTGATGAGCTCGAGTCGGCCGACGAACAGGAAGTACGGCTTCTCCTGCGGTCGGGGGCCGGGTTGCTGCCAATCGCCATCGACCCGGTCGATGAAGTACGGCAGTTGGTCGACCGGCCGCGCGAAGCCGCGGTCGGCGTGCATCTGCGCCGTGAAGCGACTCGGCGAGACGAACTGGTCGACGTGCCGGCTCATCCGTCCGAGAAGGCCGGTATATCGCCACAGTTGCGGCGGCCGCTTGCCCAGGACGGTGCATTTCAGACACTCGGGCTTCTCGCACGCCCGGCTGTTGAACTTCCACAAGACGTGCATCGGGCAGACCAGCCAGTGTTCGTGGGTCGTGTACATCTTCACGGCCGGCCCGCGCGGCGATTCCAGGGCCAACGCCTTCGGCCCGAGCAACGACGTGTTGTGGTAGTGGATGACGTCGTACCGATTGCCGGCGAGCAGTTCCCGCAGCCGACGGTACTTCAGGAACGGCCGACCGGTCTGCTGCGTCAGCAGCGGCGACAGCCAGCCGTAGCCGCTGCGGAGTTCGTGACGGGCGACGTTGGAATGTTCGGCGAAGCGGATCTCCGGCTCGGCCGGGTGCTGTAGGTGGTACGAATCGACGCAGTGAACGACGTCGCAGTGGTGGCCCTGGTCGCCCAGCGCGTGGCAGAGGCGGTAGAGGTACATGGCGTCGCCGCCAAAGCTGTACGGCGGGTAGAACGTCGTCAGGTGCAGGAAGTTCAGCGGGCGGGTCATCGCGGAACCACGGCGTCGAAGACGGTCAACATCTGGCGGGCGGCCGCGTCCCACGTCAACCGGCCGGCAGCGGCCACCCCGGCCGTTCGCATCGCCGCCCGCCGCTCGGGCGATCGCAGCACGGCGATCAACTCCCGCGCCCAGCCGACGCGGTCGGTCGGGTCGAGGAAGACGCCGCCGTCGCCGAGCAGGTCCGGCAACGGGCTGGCCGTGGTGGCGATCACCGGACAGCCGCACGCCGCGGCTTCGATCGCCGGCAGGCCGAACCCCTCCAACAGCGACGGCAGTGCCAGCACTGCCGCCCGGTTGAGCAACAGCGCCAACTCGTCGTCGGGAAGGAACCCGGTGAAGACCACGCGGTCGCCGAGTTTCAGCTCGTTCACCAGCCGCCGGACGGTCCCGGCGTAACTGTGGAACACTTCCTTCTGGTACTCGCCGACCAGGACGAGGCGTGCGTCGGCCAGGTCGGGGCACGCCGCGGCTTCGGCGAACGCGGCGACCAGCGTCTCCAGGTTCTTGTGCGGACTAAACCCACCGACATACAGGACCCAGCGGCCCTCGCCGCCGAGGCCGAGGTCTTGCAACCGCGACGACGGGCGAGTGTCGTCGAGGACGCGGAACGCCGGGTCACCGGCCTCGCCGACGACGTGGACGCGGTCGGCGGCGACCCGAAAGCGCTCGACGATACCGCGACGGGAGTGTTCGGACACCGTCACCAGGGCGTCGGCCTGGCGACGACCAAGACCGACCTTGGCCTTCCAGAACAGCCGCCCGGCCCGGCTCGGCAGCGTCAGGTGCGGGAACGTCTCGGCGATCACGTCGTGGATGACGACCACCTTCTTGGCCCGGCTGAACACCGGCACGTAGCTGTACACCGACGGGAACAGCAGCACATCGAACTCGGCCGCCGACAGAGCGCGGCTCATGCACCACATGTCGCGCAGCGACCGACGACCGTTGGCCGCGGCGGCGACGGCCGTCGGAGCGGACGCGGCCACGAGCCTGGCGTCCGCCTGCGGCGGCAGCGGCTCGCCGTTGGGCGGCGCGTCCAGCACGAACGTGTAGCGGGTATCGGCGTCGGCCCGCACCAGCGCTCGCAGCAGCGCCCGAGCGTGCCGGCCGTAGCCCCGACCGTTGTGCCAACAGGTGGCATCGACGCCGACGTGCAGTCCCGTTCGGCGGGTGGTGGTCGGACGGGCGGTGGCGAGTGTCGCTTCCGTCAAGTGCCCTTTCGCCTCCACACGACGTACGGGCCGAACCTCTCGACTTTCTCGAAGTTCGCCCGCAGGTAATCGTCCAGAACGGTGGCCCCGACTTGCGGCAGGTTCCGCTGGAACGCGGCCTTTACTTCGTCCAGCCGGTCGTCCGGAAAGACGTTCTTCAAGACGACGGCCCCGACGTTGTTGGCCGTCAGGTCGGCGATCATCTCCCGTTGGACCGCGGCCGTGTCGGTGATCGCCGGGTGTAACTCCGGGTAGCGGGTGGCACTGGGCCGGTCGAGTACAAAGTACAAGAGCGTGTCACCGACAATCACGACATCGTGCCGGTGCAACCCGACGTACACTGCCGCCCCGGTCGGCAGCAGGGAATCGACGCACGCCTTCACCCCAGCGACGGCCCGCGCCTGGTCGGGCGGGAGGTAGAAGCCGGACACCTTCGGCAAGTCCAGCCGGGCAGACGCCGACCGCAGGTGGTTTGCGAGTACATATCCCGGCCGGGCGATGAGGGCGACGGCCAGCCCTGCCAACAGCAACAGCCCGACCCGCCGCAGCCAGGTCGCCCCGGTCTGGTGCCAAAGCGTCAGCCCCAGCGCCAGTCCGAGGACGTTCAGGGTGACGACGTGAGTATTGATCTGTACGTGGGCGGCCGAGTAGTGCAGCAGGTACGCCGTCGCGAGCATCGCGCCGGCGGCGGCGACGGCCGGGCGGCCCCGGTGGGCCGCCAGCGCGATGCCGCCCAGCCCCGCGAGGAACCCGAAAAACGCGACGGTCAGCGACACATACCGGCATAAGTTGTTCGCGAACTTTAACAACGACGGGTCGTACAGCCCCAGCGGCAGGACGCTCGGGTACGCCTCGGGCCGTGAGAATGGGAAGTCGGTCAGCGGGAAGACGATCAGGTCCTGCCAGAGGTCCGGCCCCGCCATGGCCACGAAGTACGCCAGCGCCGGGCCGGCCACGAGGGCCGTAGCCAGCGCGTACAGGCCCGCGTCGGCCAAGAACCGGCGGACGCGGTTGGCCCGGTCACCTGGGCCGAAGCCCGACCGCACCGCGAGTCCGACGACCACGGCGATCCCGGCGTATCCGGCCGTGTCGTGTTTGAACACGATCGCCGCGCCTGTCGCCAACCCAGCGGTAAACAGCCGCCCTCGCTGGCCGGTTTGGAAGTACGTCACTACGGCAGTCAGGGCGATCAGGACCAGCACGAGCGATGTCGGGAACGAGCCGACCGTCTTGTAGAAGCTGGTGTGAAACATGGCCACGGCGTAGACGGCGGCCAACAGCAGGGCACTCGCCCGGCAGCCGAAGAGAGTGAGGCCGAGCCGGTAGCACGCCGCAGCGGCCGCCGCCGACACCACCCCGCCGGCAACCTCTTCGACCAACAGGTGCTGGCCGAACACCTTGAAAAGGACAGCGACAGCGTAGAACTGGCCGGGGGCGTACATCGTCCAGAAGTCCCGGTACGGCACTCCGCCCCATAGCACGCACTCGGCCCCGACCGCCGACACACCCTTGGTCGGCCACGCCGACCACGTCGTGGTGAACAGGCCCAGCGCCGCGGCGGCGACGGCCAGCGTGACCAGTCCCTCGCGCGGCGGCAAGCCGGTCGCCCCGACGGGGCGGTCAGGCGTCTCGATCGGTCCTCGGAAGGCGGTCGCAGACATCAGTCCTCGACGACGTGTGCTTCGAATCCCCGACGGTACTCGCCCCAGCGGTCCCGGTCGAACGTCCCGTCGGCGGCGATGCAGTCGACGGCGGCGTACGCCATCGCCAGGGTGTGGTGCGTGTTGTCGTGGGCGAACAGCCCTTGCCGGCCGAGCGTCACCACGCCGTCCAGCCCGTTCGCCCACCCGTCCAGCCGGTCGAAGTGGTCCCGGAACCCGCGGGCGTAGATCGGGTACGCTTGCGGCAACCGACGGGCCACGACCCGGCGGATCGGTGACCGCAGCGGAATCCCGGCCCGCTCGAGCGAGTCTTGCACCAACGCTCCGAGTTCGTCGTCCCCGGCCGTCCAGGTCGCCTCGTCGGGCGAACACGGCAACTCGGCACACAAGACGGTCTTTCCCGGTAGTGGTGCCAAGCCGTAGTTCTTCGGCTCCGACAGGCGGGTGATGGGGATCGCCGCCTCCGGAAAGTAGTGAGCGTCGTACTCGGTGAAGCGGTCGGTATCGACCACAAGGTAAATCAGGATCATCGCCCGGTACCGCAGCGCCCGGGCGGCGGCCGTCACATCGGCCGGCGGCCCCGGTTGAGCCAGCCGTGCCAGGACCGGCAGCGGGATGGTCGAGAGAACGAGCTTGGCGGGTAAGCGTTCCTCACCCGTCTCCGTGGCGACCCGAACCACGGTGTCGCCACCCAGGTCGACGCCGGTCACGGTTGCCCCAAGTCGAACGTCGGCCCCGGCGGCACCCGCCGCCTTGTGGTACGCCGCACTGATCTGTCCGAACCCGCCCCGCGGGTAGAAGAATCGGCCGGCCCCCTTGGGCTTCAGGCCGGGCACGACGTTCAACACCTTGCGGACCAGTTTCTTGAGCGACCCGGCCGAGACGCGGCGGCGGGCCTGCTCGGCATCCAGTTCGGACGGCACCAGCCCCCAAATCTTGCGGGCGTACGGGAAGTAGAAGTCGCGGCAGATCGTCCGCCCCAAACCGCGCTCCAGGACCGTCGCGAACGACTCGTCCACTCCGTTTCGGCGCGACTTGAACGCCGCGTCGCGGGCCACCCCGAGCAAGAATGTCGGCGGCGTATGCAGGGCCAGGTTCGCCGGCTTCAGGGGGAAGTGCAGCCACCGCCCCCGCAGGCGAATTCGACCGTGCCGCGGCCGGTCCAGCAGATCGGGGCCGAGCAGCGCCCGCACGTCGGCCAGCACGTCTGGCGGGCAGCTCGGGTGCAGGCGATGGCTACCGTAATCGACGCTCAACCCGTCCAGGTCGAAGCTGCCGGCGTTGCCTCCGACGGCCGGCTGCCGTTCCAGAACGGTGACGGCGAACGATCCGCGGCGCGCGAGCCGCAGCGCGGCCCCCAAACCAGCCGGGCCGGCTCCGAGGATGACGATGGGCGTCACGGGACGGTTGCCTCCTCGCGCACCGGGGCGGTCGCCCGTCCCGGCGTCGCCACGGCCAGTCCGCCGACCAGACTGCCGGCCGTCAGCAGCGCCTGCCACAACAGACTGGTCGCCGTGACGGCAGCCGCCGATGCTCCGAACGGTCGCAGGAAGAACACGAGGGCCGCCTCGCGCACGCCGAGGCCGTTGAGGCTGACCGGAACTAAGGCAATCAGCTTCGCCAGCGGCCACGCCACCAGCCACGCCCCGGCCGAAGCCTCGACCCCGGCGGCGCGGCCCAGGGCGACGTTCAGCCCCACGAACCCGGCCTGGATCAGTAGCGCCAAGGCGAACGACCGCACCAGCGTCCCCGGATGCCGGACGAGTACGGCCAGCGCGTCGGCGACGCGGCCGAGCAGCCCGCCGCGCCGCGTCCGCCGTAGGACGACATACCCGACGACACCGGCGATACACGGCAAAGCGACGACGGCGGCCGCGACCGGCAAAGCCGCCCCGATCGGGCCGGACCACTCCGCCGTGACCAGCACCCCAACGCCAGACAGGACGAGAAGCGCCACACAGTCCAGCAGGCGGTCGGCAACACTGGCGACGCCAACGCCGGCCCGACCATCAGTGTGTTGCATGACCCACGCCGCCCGGACCACGTCGCCACCAGCGATGCCCGGCAGACACAGATTGGCCGTCAGCCCGGCGAAGTGGGCCCGCATGGCCAACCGCAGCGGCACGGCGGCGTGCGGAGCCATCAGCCACCACCATTTGACGGCAGCGAGGGCGTGGCCGAGCAGGAACCCGGCCAGGACGACCAGGGCCAGCCACGGCGGTACGCCGCGGGCCGCCGCCGCCAGATCGGCGATCGGCACGAAGTACGCGATGGCCGTCAACAGGCCGGCCGAAACGGCCAGCCGCGCGGCCCAAGGGATGCGAACCTTCACCCTTGGTGCCCCGGCGGGAACAGTTGTAGCCGCGACACCATATCGGCGAGCAGACCGACCGACCAAACGATGATCGCCGCCAGGAACGCCATCACCGCCGTCTCGGACAGGTTCCACAGGATCACGTCCTGCACTAGTTTGGCGAACCCGATCAGGAACAAGGCCGAACCCAGCGGCAGGAACACCTTCAATGGGTTGAACAGTACCACCGTCCGCAGGACCAGGATGAGGAAGTCGATGAAGTGCCGCGGCCGAATCTTCGAGTCGCCGACCCGGGCGCGGTACTCGATCGGCCGGTACACCACCCGGTGACCGGTCGAGAGCATCGACAGGGTGATGGTTGTGGTGAACGAGAAGCCCATCGGCAGGATCGGCAGGAACCGCCGCAGGACCGACCGCCGCATCACCCGCAGGCCGGAGTTCAGGTCGGGGATCTTCGTGCCGACGAGGTAACTCGCCAGTCGGTTCAGGAACCACTTCGCCGGCTTGCGGATCAACGGGATGTTGGCGTCGGTGGCGGCGCGGGCACCGACGACCATATCGACATCGGCCGCCAGGGCCATCAGGTCGGGGACGACCTCGGCCGGGTAGGTGCCGTCGGCGTCGATGATGACGACGAACTCGGAGTCGGTCGCGGCGATACCGGTCTTGAGCGCCGCCCCGTAGCCGCGGTTGGTCGGATGGCGGACGACGCGGGCACCGGCCGCCTCGGCCTCCGCGGCCGTGCCGTCCGCCGACCCGTCGTCGACGACGACGACCTCGACGGTGTACGGCTCGCCGGCCAGAGCGCCCTGGATTTGGGCGATGGTGTTGCGGATGCCGTTGCGCTCGTTGAACGCCGGAATGACGACGGCGAGGTCCACCAATTGACCGACCTCCACGGCGGGAAGTGCGAGTGTGGTCGCGGGACTCAACATTGGGGAGCCTCCGGCTGGGGTTAGAGCTAGCGGAAAAAACGCCGGCGAGCCGGGAGCGTGAGCGACCGGAGAAACTTCGTTGTCGGCACTCCGGTCGCTGACGCTCCCGGCTCACCGGAGGACCCGCTCTTAGGGAGACGACGGGGTCGGAGCCCCACGACCGACGAGGACCGCCCCGCCGCCGACGGTGCCGGGGAACGTCCGAGTACACACGAACTCGCGATCGACGACGGCCCGGATGTCCGGGTGGAACGACGCCAGGTGGTCGGGGAACGTGTACACCAACCACGTCGGCCGACCGGGATGGCTGGCCCGGATGGCCGCCAGTTCTGCCGCCGTGTCGGCCGCCGGGACCGACGGGGCGAAGTAGCGCGTGACCGGGATGACGGCCATGCCGACGGCCACCACCGGATCGCCCGGTTGGCGGACTTCGTCGACGTACGCTAGGGCGGCGGCGTAGTCCTGTTTCGGGTAGCGGTAGCCGGGCCAGAGCGACGCGGCGGACGCGGCGATCAGCAGGCCGGCCAATGCGAAACCCCCGCGACGGTGCCAGACCATCTCACCGAGGACCAGCGTGCCGCGGACGACGACCATCGCACCAAAGGCACATGCCGGGAAGAAGAACCGCGGGTACAGGTGGCGGTTGAGCAACAGCATCACGCCGAGGCCGAGCACGCACGGGATCACCAGCAGCGCGACGACTAGCGGATCGCGACGGACGAAGCTCGCTAGCCCGGCGGCGACGACTGCGCCCGCCACGACGGCCCCGGCCGTCCCGGCGAAGCTCGCCGTCAAACCGCGCAAGACCTGGGCCGCACCCCAACTCAGGTCGGTCCATCCCTGGACGCGGGTGCTACTAGTCTGGGTCCGGAACGTGCCGATCACCTGCGGCAGCACCGGTGCGTAGAGTTGGAACGCCAAGGTGCCGGCCAGGACGAACCCGGCCAGCGGCAGTCCATCGGCCGCCGTGAGTCGCCGGCCGGCGCAGACCTTCCGGCCCACCAGGAACAGGTAGATCAGGCCGTGGGCGGCGAGGAAGAACGCCGCCGTCAGGTGCGTGTACAAGGCGAGGGCCGACACCACCGCGTAGGCGACCGTCAGGCTCCAGCGCGGCCGACTGAGGTTTTGCACCAGCAGCAGCGACCCGAGAACCGTCCAGAACAGCAGGGCCGTGTACCCGCGAGCGTTCTGAGAGAACCACACGTGGTGGTAAGACACCGTCAGCAGCAAGGTCGTCAGGACGGGCTCCGGGCGCGGCGTTAGGCGGCGGGCGAATGCGTAGATGGCCGCCAGGCTCGCCACACCGAACAGCACGGCCGGGAGCCGTAGCGTCCAGGCGCTCTCGCCGAACGCCACCACACACAGCCGGGCCGCGACCGAGTACAGCGGGTGCTGGTTCTGATCGGCGTAGTTCCGCACCAACTCCGGCAGCGGCAGGCGGACGAACTCCGTCAGCGTCACCACCTCGTCGTACCACAGGCCAGTGCCCAGCCCGATGACTCGAAGCCCAACGGCGAGACCCAGAATGAGAACGAGCCCCCAGCCGCCCCCGGGGGCGGACTCCGGTAGGGTCAACAGCGGTTCGGAGTCGGACTGGCGGGTGCGACCGGCCAGTGCAGCCCACCCCAACAGCAGCAGCCCGTGTCCGATTAAGCCGTAGTTGAACAACCGCTCCCCGAGGGTGAGCAACTCCTCCGGGACCGGGTGCAGTGCCGTCTGGGCGGCTGCGCCGTCCGTTGGGCGCACGAGGCCGATCGAGACGAGCAGCAAGCCGGCGACGACGGCTAGGGACCGTGCGAGGTACGGGATGGGTCGTGAGTTCAAGGCTGTTTGGTTCGGAGTCGAACGAGCCAGTTGTACAGGAAGGCCACGGAGTAGGCGATGGCGAACCCGCAGACGAAAGCGTAGGCGAAGCCGATCAAGCTGCCGATCGCCGTGACGCTGTAACCGGGAAAGTAATGGGCCAGCAGGCCGAGGTGCCGCCCCACGTCGACGCCTCCCTTGGCCACGAGCCACAGGGTCGCGATCATCAGAGCCAGCCCGGCCAACAGCCCCGCGACCAGACCGTAGACCAGCGCGTTGAGGCGCAACAGCCGGGTCAGGATCACGTCTTCGGGTGGCCGCAATTCGTCGGTCATCATCCCACGTCCTACAAGTGTTCGATGAGCTGGCGGAGCGCTCGCCGTTCGCTGCCGCGATGGACGGCGGCGGCGGTCAGGAACAGAGTGGCGTTGCGGAGGAACGCCGTCAGCCAACCGCCGACGAATCCGATAGCGAACCCGTACCCCAAGCCGATCGCGCTGCCCGCCACCGTAACGTCGTAGCCGGGCAAGTAGTGGCTCAACAGGCCGAGCGTCGAGCCGACGTTCGGCCCACCCTGCACCACCAGGGCCAGCGTCGCCACGAACAGCACCAACCCGCCCATCACGCCCCAGGCGACACCGAACGCCACCCGGTCCATCTTGGCGAAGACCGTAGCCATCGCCCCTTGGATGACCTCGGCCAGGTCGGCCGGGCTACCGGTCTCGGCCGCCCGTACCTCCTCGTGGTACTCCTGCTCGGCGTTGACGTTCCACAGATCGTGGCTGTGGCCAAGGACCAGGTTGCGGACGGCGTACATGCCGGTCAGCATGGCGTGGTCCTGGTTGTTGTATCGGTGCAGGCCATTGCGGCCGATCGTCTGTACGTTCCCCAGGCTCTCGATGTACTTGCGAACGGCCGCCAGATGATCGCGGTAGTCCGAGTCGTACACCGGGTACGACTTCGGCACCCGGAACACGCACCCATCCTTGACGTCGGCGTACTTGGCCAGCCCGATCTTCTCCAACTCCCGCTTGCCGAGCTCGATCAGGTCGGCGTCCGGGGTCGTCCAGAGTTTGTCGCCCTCGGAGCAGAAGTACTCCAGGCCGAGGCTGGACATGGCCGGGTCGGGCACCATGTCCGGGCTCCAGTTCTTGAAGTTCTGGATGCGGCCGACCTGTACCGACGGCTCGTGGATGTAGATCCAGTTATCCGGAAACAGATCGGTCTTGTCGACGATCAGGCAGACGGTGAGGAAGTCGCGGTAGTTGAGCTTGCCAGCCGCCTCCAAGACGGACGCTGGGGCCGGCGGGTCGAGCTTCTTGATGAACTCGGTCACCGGCATGCTGGTGATGAAATCGGTGCCGGCGACGAACTCCTCGCGGCCATCGCCGTCGCGGACGACGACGCCAGTGACGCGGCTGCCATCCCGGCGGACGCAGACGACATCGCTGTCCAGCCGCACCGTCCCGCCGGCCTCGTCCACCCGCCGCCGGACGGCGTCCCACATCATCCCCGGCCCTCGCCGCGGGTAATCGAACGCCTCGATCAGCGTCTTGATCACCTTCTTCGGCTTGAACACCATGTTCAGGATGGCCGACCGCAACGACAGGTCCTTGATCCGCTGGGCCGCCCACTCGGCCTTCAGTTCCGAGCACGGAATGCCCCACACCTTCTCCGTATACGTCTTGAAGAACGTCAGGTACAACCGCCGGCCGAAGCGGTTGGTGACCCACTGCTCGAACGTCTCGACGTTCTTGTACGGGAACAGTTGCCAGCGGGCGTAGCTGAGCAGAATGAGAATGCTCTCGAAGACGCCCAGGCCCATCAGGGCGTTGAGCGGCTTGAGCGGGTAGTGGAAGAACTTCTTGTTGTAGAAGATGCGCGAGAGGCGCGGGCGGCGAAGGAACTCGCCACCGAGGACCTCCTGCCACATGGCGTTGACTTCGTCCGCCTTGGTGAAGAACCGGTGCCCACCCATGTCGAACGAGTAGCCCTTGTAGCACTCGGTTCGGGACAGGCCTCCGACGCGGTTGTACTTCTCCAGCACGACCGGCTTGTGCCCGTGCTTGATCAGTTCGTAGGCGGCGGTCAAGCCGGCTGGGCCGCCGCCCAGAACGACGACCTTTGGGTTCCGCTTGGATGGGTCCCGATTCTCGGACGCTGGGACCGGATCCCGGCTCACGGAGTCAGTTGTTTTGATCACCTGTGGGCACCTGTCGTTACGAAATCGTTTCGATACGCTCGAGTGGCTTCGTACCGGGCGCACTCCGTGCCCGTCGGTTACAGGGCCATGCCCGGCAACCTCTGTCGTCCTGTGAATTCCGTTTGGGTCGGTGCGGTCCATCCGCGGCGGCTTGCGGAGCCACAGCGGTCACGCGCTGACACGACCGACAATGAGCCTTGGTTCGGCCACGAAAAGCAAATCTCAAGCCACTTTTGGCAGCAGCCCATCGCTCGATCGAGCTTGTGCTGTATCTGGAATCTCCACAACGATATGCAACGACGAACGATGTCGGTCGGAGCATCGGAAATGAGTGTGAGATTCTGGAACGGGTTGACAGTCTGTAAGAGGCTATCCGGAAAGAATCGCCGATGATTTCAGGCTTTCAATGCCGGCGTG
>CAZNSL010000081.1:0-11907 GCA_964574975.1 uncultured Alcaligenaceae bacterium
CATCCCACGAGCCACCAACTGGTTCCTTCGATGCGCGTCACGCTGACCGTTACCGCCGGCCCACACGCCGGCCGTGCGTTCGAGTTTACCGAGCACGATGTCTTCCTCGTCGGCCGCTCCCAGCAAGCGCATTTCCGGTTGCCCAAGGTCGATCCGTACTTCTCGCGCGTCCACTTCGTCGTCGAAATCAACCCGCCCGAATGCCGGCTGACCGACATGAACAGCCGCAACGGCACCAAGGTCAACGGCCAGCGCGTCGCCACGGCCGACCTCGCCGACGGCGACGAGATCAAGGCCGGCCACACGTACCTGCGCGTCGCCATCGAGACCGACGCGCCCAACGAGTTGGCCACCACCGTCACCAAGGTCACCATCCCGCGCGGTGTGCCGCGGGTGCCGGGCTACGAACTCCAGAACGCCCTCGGCCGTGGCGGCATCGGCACCGTCTACAAGGCCCGGCGCGAGGCCACCGGCGAGGCCATCGCCCTCAAGTTCATCGTCCCCGGCACGCAGGCGACGCGCGCGGCCGTCGAGCAGTTCTTGTCGGACCGCCTCGCACATGGCGACATCGAACACCCGCACATCGTTGCGCTGCGTGAGGTTGGCGAGTGCCCCTCGGGGCTGTACGTGGCATCGGAGTACGTTCCCGGCGAGTCGGCCGCGGAGCGTGTCGGCCGCGGCGGGGCACTAGCACCGGCGTCGGCCGTTCGGCTGATGTTGCCGGCCCTCGACGCACTAGCGTTCGCCCACGCTCGCGGCAAGGTCCACCGCGACGTGAAGCCATCAAACGTGCTGATCGCCGACGGCGGCCCGGTCAAGCTCGCCGACTTCGGCCTGGCCCGCGCGTATCAGGAATCGCAAATCAGCGGGTTGACCCTGACCGCCGGAGTGGGCCAGACGCCGGCCTACCTCGCGCCGGAACAGATCACCCACTTCAAGAACGTCGATCCGCTCGCCGACCAGTACAGCGCTGCCGCCACGCTCTACTTCCTGCTGGCCGGCGCGCCGCCGTACGACCTGCCGCCGCCGCCGGCTGGGTTCCTGAAGATCCTCGACAGCGACCCGCTGCCGCTCGCCAGCCGGCAAAATGGCATCCCCGCGACCCTCGCGGCAGTCGTCCACCGCGCCCTTGCCCGTAGTCCTGAGGAGCGCTACCCGGACGTGGAGGCGTTCCGGGCGGCACTAGAGCCGTTCGCGGATTCGTGACACCCGTTACGTTTCTGGTGCTGTGAGCCTTGTGCTCCGCCCGATGGTTCGACTGGGCTGGGGAAGCGTTTTCGGCCTACCCATTGGCGACTGCCGCCCAACATTTTGACAGGATTCAAGTTAACCTACTCTGGCAAGGCGCTTCCCTAGGAAGTTCCTTGGGCGACATCTGCGACCCTCACCCGATCGAGAACCCACGCTCCCACCGCCGCTTGCCGTCGAACGACGCAGCCTTGACCTTGAGCCACGTATCGATCGGTAGCCCGTACAGGTCGAAGAAGATGAACGCGCTTTCTTCTGCGGCCTCCCGCAGCTCCGCGTAGGTGTACGTCCGCTGAACCGGATCAAACGTGCTCTCGTATTCGGCCACCCCCTTCGCCGGGTCGCCCAGGACGAACGCGAAGCCCGGCCGCTCCGCAATCAGCCGGCGTGCCTCAGCAACGTTGAGCGTCGTGTCCGGCTGGTCCATGTAGAAGTAATCCGCCATGAACCCGAATTGGACCCACCGACCCCGTGCGGGGTACTGCACCTTCTCCGCGCGGGTGAGCGGCTTGCTGAAGATCACGAATGCGTCCGCGCGCCGGAGCCTCTGGGTTCGGTGTTCCATCAGCCGCAGGTAGTGTTCAAACTGGCGGACGCGCCGCGCCAGGGCTGCTACCGCGTCGCCCACCGTTACTCCCTCCGCCGCCGAACGAAAGTATCCATGCAGCCGTGGGGCGTGGTCGCGTGAAGGCTGCTACGTCTCGTCCACCACCCTCGCCCCACTGGAGGCTTGCCAGGACGTTTGCAACCCCGATCGCCGCCGACACCATTCTGGCCATCGAACTTGGACGTTTCAATAGCGTCGCCTGCGTTTACGACCGACGTACCCACGCCGCCACCTTCCAAACCCTCGCCACCGGCCGCGCCGACTTCATACGCCTCATCGCTTGACACCCCGACGCGATGGTGGTCGTCGAGGTCTGCGGCAACGAATGAAGCACACCTGGGGCGAACGCATCGACACAGCGTAATGCGTGAGGCATCGACCTTGCCGGCCGTGGTGCGTCGGTGTCCCCGACCCCCGTCGCTTGGATGGCCCCCCGGCCGGCGACCGGCGGCTTGTGACA
This sequence comes from uncultured Alcaligenaceae bacterium, assembly GCA_964574975.1. Classification (GTDB taxonomy): domain Bacteria; phylum Planctomycetota; class Planctomycetia; order Gemmatales; family Gemmataceae; genus JAXMAS01. The sequence goes on from CAZNSL010000081.1 coordinate 2,316, forward strand.
ACTTCAATCCGAAGGAGACAACGCGTCGTTCGCCCACGACGCTCTGCGACCGATGCGGCCCGACCGGCGAGTGAGCAACTAACTGAACCGATGCGGCGACGCGCGGGAGCCAACGCCGGACGAGGGTCTCGATTCCCTCGCCGGGACGCCCGCGTGCCACCGTCACCTGCGGGGTTCGAGCCGGACGCCGATACGCAGAACCATCCCGATGCCGCGTATGCGTAGGTCGCAAAGCTCCGAACGGCTTGATCCAAACGACTGGCATTCGTCGTTAGTCACGACGGAGGACGCTCATACTGTTTTTTGTTCAAGGCGGAGGGGGCATAAGTCGGTTCGACCGGCCCACATTTCCTCGACCGCGACACCCAACTCGGCCCCCAGCGCTCCGAGATCCCGGCGGCTCCGCGAGCCCCTTCGGCGTGTCCGTGTCGGGCGAACCGGTGGCTGCCGAGCAGCCTTGAGCCGTCGCCCTCGGGCGTTCTCCGCCGTCAGTCGCGGACGGTAACGTCAATGGGCGAGAGGAAGGCCCACCAGTCGGCGTCGAAGGCCCACCAGTCGGTGGCAGTTGAGGCGCTCGACCTTGGCGCGGCCGGGCCAGCGTCGAACGCCTTCGACCCGGCAACGGCAACGAGCCAGTCGCCGCCGTCCGTGACCGGCAGGGAAGCGGGCGCGCCGGACGAAACAGCGGGCGGCGTGGAACGCCCAGAAAGCCGGAAGGCCAACTTCTCGGGAAGCCAGGAGGCAAGTCCGCCAATGGTATCTTCGGCCTCGCCCACGCGACCTCCGTCGGGACCGCCGCCCGGCCCAGCCCCGCCGTCGTCATTCACGATGATGCCTTCGCCCTGGCCGTCCGCAAGGGTCGCGTTCGAGGGGTTGCTCAGGTTCACGAAGAAGTTCTCGCTCGCCTCGATGCGTCGATCGCCCCTCACCGACACGTTGATCGTCCGGCTGGTCACGCCCGGATTGAATGTCAGCGTGCCCGAGGTGCTGGTGTAGTCTCGCCGACTTCCTAACGACGTGGCGGTACCGTTCGCCGTGGCGTAGGACACGGTAATCGTCTGCGCGCTAGCACTGCTCAGCGTTACTGTAAAGGCGAACGCTTTCGTGCCCGAGTTGCCCTCGGTCAGACTTACGTTGTTCATGGAGAGGCTGGGCGTCGGTGCGGCGTCGTCGTTCTGGATGGTACCCTGGCCCTGGCCATCCGCGATCGTCGCGCCGCTGGCGTTGCTCAGGTTCACGAAGAACGTCTCGTTCGATTCGCTCGTCGTGTCGCCGTTGACGGTGACCGTCACCAGCTTGCTCGCGTCGCCCGGGGCGAACGTTAGGCTGGTCAGTGTCACGGCCGTGTAGTCCGACGGCTCCGCGGCGGTGCCATTGGCGGTGGCGAAGTCCACGGTCGCCGTTTCGCTGGTGGAGCCGGAACGAGTGACGGTGAACGTGAAGGAGGTCGGACCGGAGTTGCCCTCCGCCAGCGCGATGTCGTCGATCGAGAACGTCGGGCTGCTCGGCAGCCCCATCAGGGCGCTGACGTTCAGCCGGCCGCCCGTGGCCGTGAGGCCGTTGAGGGAGGCGGTGGGCGTGACGCTGTTCAGGATGGCGGTTCGGATCTGAGCGGCGGTGGCACCGGCGTTGGCGGAGGCGTACAGGGCGACGGCTCCGGTCACGTGTGGGGTGGCCATCGACGTGCCGCTATAGTCGGCGTAGGCGTTGGTCGGCACCGTGGACCGGACGACGGAGCCGGGGGCACCGAGATCGACGCTGGTGGCCCCGTAGTTGGAGAAGGAGGAGCGGGCCCCGCCGCTGGTGATCGACGCCACCGAGATGAGGTTCGCGGCGTTGTACGACGCCGGGTAGAACGGGCTCGTGTCGTTGTTGGTGCCGTTGTTGCCGGCGGCGGCCACGAACAGGATGTTCTGCGCGGCGGCACGGTTGATCGCGTCGAGCAACCCCTGGGAGAAGCCGCCGCCACCCCACGAGTTGTTCGTCGCCACGATGTTTAGCCCGTGGCGGACCTTCAGGTCGGTCAGGTAGTCCACCGCCGCGATGGCGTTGGCCGTCGTACCCCCGGTCGCGCCGAGGAACTTTACCGGGATGTAGGTCACGTTCCAGTTGATGCCGCTGACGCCGAGGTCGTTCCCCCCCTGGGCACCGATGGTGCCGGTGACGTGCGTGCCGTGGTCGTCCCCGGTGCCGTCGTAGACCGTATTGTCGTTGCTGACGAAGTCCCAGCCGTTGACGTCATCGATGCGGCCGTTGCCGTCGTTATCGACCCCGTCGGCCGGGTCGAAGGGGTTGGTCCAGGCGTTGGCGCTGAGATCGGGGTGGGTGATCTGGACGCCCTCGTCGATGATGCCGACATAGACCGTATTGGAGCCGATGAAGTTGGCGTTCCACGCCTCTTCCGCCTGGCTGCCGTATTGGTTGGTGGTCCCGGCCGGGCCGACGGGGTTCGGCAGGTCGTCGCTATACATGCCCCAGAGCGAGCCGTTGGTATAGTGGGTGTCGTTTGAGACGACGCCGGTCGTGTAGACCCAGTTCGGCTCCGCGTACACGACCCCAGGCAGCCCGCGCAGCGCGCTGGCCGCGGCTGCCACGTCCGGCACCCCATGGAGCAGTTCCAGGCCGTGGTCGCCGGCACGGCGCATGGCGTCCGTTTGGATGTGTTCGGCGCGGGCGGCTCCGGCACGGGTGAGAGCGGCGGCCCGGTCGCCCGGTGCCACGTCCGCTCGATACTTCACGATCAGATCTCCGGGCACAAACTGCGCCACGGATGGCACGGTGCGGTCTTCCAGGACTTCCAGGCGCGGGCGGGCTCGTTCCCGGCGCAGCGAAGGCTCCTGGCTGGAACGGCGGGATTTGACCATACGGTGCATCTCGAATCCTCCGTCGTGTTTCAGGGCGCCGCAGTCGCAACGTAACCGAGTCGGACCTGCGGACGCCCCGGGTGAGAGTTACTGACCCGCAGCATGCGATTGACCAGCGGTAGACGTTGACGTCGCCGGGCGATCGATTTCAGCAGAGGATTAGACGCGTCACCATCATGCGAGGGCTGTCGGGCCAAGTCCTTCGGTAGATGGCAACGACGGGCATCGTCGCGCGCGGCCACCCACTTGTCAAGAAGAGTCGCATTAACGTTGGCACGAGGGGTGTGGCCAGAGAATGTCGGTACAAAATGCGGAGGCCAAACTCTGGTGAGGTGACGGAAGTCCTCCCTCCTGGCACCTGGAGTTTGTCATTCCTCGCGCGCGGTCGCTGACAGTACCCTGTCAGTGACCGCCGCGCACCGGGCCGAAAGAATCCCTACAACCCGAGGGGCGTTGTCGCATAAAGGCTGCTACGTTCCTTCCACCACCCTCGACCCACTGGAGGCTTGCCAGGACGACCACGACCACGACCGACACCATTGTCGCCATCGACCTGGACCGCTTCAAGAGCGTCGCGTGCGTTTACGACCGACCGCAAGGGTCGCATCACCCGTTGCGGGCCCAGCGTGCTGCGCCAGACCATGGTACCTGGGAAAGCCTGCCTGATCCCCACAGTAGGTCCCGCCTGCCGGGCGGGACCCTCAGCCGCTTCGGGTCCCGCCCGGCAGGCGGGACCTACCAAAACCGCGGCGCTCACGGCGGCATTAGGTTCCGTGTTGCGGGCGGAACCTCGCGGCAAACTGGGTGACGGTTTTCGCTCCGACTTCGCGGCTATCCTGATAGGGAACCACCGCGGAGGATCACCCGTGCCAGCGAACGGCCGCCACTCCGACGATTCGCACCTGGCCAACGCCCTGCGCGCATTCCAGGACGCCGTCGATGCCGGCGCACCGCTCGATCGGTCGGCCTTCCTCGCCGAACATCCGTCCGTTGCCGACGATTTGCGCGACTGTCTCGACGGCCTTCTGTTGATGCGCGACCTCACCTCGCCGACCGGGGGCGTGCCGCCGGCCGGGCAGCCGCTCGGCGACTTCAAGCTGCTGCGCGAGATCGGCCGCGGCGGCATGGGCGTCGTCTACGAGGCCGAGCAACTCTCGCTCGGTCGGCGCGTCGCCCTCAAGGTGCTGCCGTTCGCCGCCACGCTCGACTCGCGGCGGCTCCAGCGGTTTCGCACCGAGGCGGCGGCGGCGGGGCACTTGCGGCACCCGCACGTCGTGGCCGTCCACGGCGTCGGCTGCGAGCGCGGCGTCCACTACTACGCCATGCAGTTCGTGGATGGCCCATCGCTGGCCGAGGTGCTGCGGCGTGTACTGCCAGCCGACCCGGACGCGACCGCCTCGGAGGCTGGCCCAGCCACGCGGGCGCACCGGACGACCGTGCCCACCGGCACCGGCGGCGACTTCCGCACGGTGGCCGGCTGGATCGCCGACGCCGCCGATGCGCTCGACCACGCCCACCAGTACGGCGTCATCCACCGCGACGTGAAACCCGGCAACCTCCTGCTCGACGCCGACGGCACGCTCTACGTCGCCGACTTCGGGCTGGCGCAGATGGCCGGCGGCGGTGGCGTCACTCGCACCGGCGATGTCCTCGGCACGCTGCGTTATATGCCGCCGGAGCAACTGTGCGGCGAGCGCGCCCTCGATCCGCGTAGCGACGTGTACTCCCTCGGCGCGACGCTCTACGAGTTGCTGACGTTTCAACCCGCATTCGACGCAGGCGGACGGCCCGAGCTGGTGCGACAGATCCTCGACGAAGACCCGCCGCCGGCCCGGCGCGTCCGGCCGGCCGTGCCCGCCGAATTGGCCATCATCGCCCACAAGGCGATGGCCAAGTCGCCCGGCGACCGCTACGCCACGGCGAAGGCCCTGGCCGACGATCTGCGAGCGTGGCTCGACGACCGCCCGATCCGCGCCCGGCCACCGACGCCGCTCCAGCGGCTGACTCGCCTGGTGCGCCGCTACCGTGCGGCCGCCGTCGCCATCGGAGTCGGCCTGGTCCTCGCCGTCGCCGCACTGGTCGTCAGCACAGTTCTGGTGGCCGCCAAGAACGTCGAGGCCCGTGCCGCTCTGCGCGAACGCGACCAGGCCCTGGCCGCGTCCATGCGCCAACAGGCCGAACTCGCCGACTCCCTGCAGCGCGAGACGCGGGCTGCCTACGGGTTCACCCTGGCCCTGGCCGACCGGGCACGGCGCGACGGCGACCGCGAACGGGCCGCGGCGCTCCTCGCCGAGTGCCCGCCCGCGCTGCGCGGCTGGGAGTGGCACCACCTGGGCCGGCGGCTCAACGACTCGCTGTTCGCGGCTCGCGAGAAGGGCTACCTGAATCGGCCACGGTTCGCATCGGATGGGCGGACGATCACCGCCGTCCTCGCCGGGGAGCGCGACGGCCCACCGGCGCTCTTGTGCTGGGACGTGCCGGACGGCCAACGCTTGCCCGAATTCCGCGCCGCCGAGGCGGGCAGCACGCTGGCCGTCAGCCCGGACGGGCGTCGGATCGCGGCGTTCGACCTGTCGCTCCTCGCCGCGTCGCCGGGGCACGGCGTGCGCATCTTCGACGCGGACGGCGGCCGTGAACTGTCTCGCATCGACGGCCCGCCCGCCGGAGTCCTCGCCGTCGCGTTCGCCCCGGATGGCGGGCGGCTCGCCGTCGCCGCTTCGGATGGTTCCCTGGGCGTCTACCGCGCCGACTGCGGCGGGCTTGCGTGGTCGGCGCGGGCGTCCGGCCCAGCGCTCGACGCGGCTTTCGCCCCCGACGGCCGCGAGGTCGCTCTGCTCGCTGCCATGCCGGACAGCGAACTGTCCGAACTCCAGCTTTTCGATGCCGCCACGGGCACGAAGCGTGCCGCGTTCGGCGGTCTCCCATGTGGGCCATTCCACGAGACGACGCGCCAGTTGACGTACAGCCCCGACGGCCGCTACATCGTCGTGCCGACCGGCCGCGCGTCGCCGCCGCTCTTGCTGCGGGCCGTCGACGGTCGTCGCGTCGCACTTCCTGCCGCGGCGACTGTCCGGGCCTTCACGCCCGACAGCAAGTCTGCCATCGTCCTGCTGACCGACGGCGCGGCCGCTCTCGTGGACCCGGCGACCGGAGCGACCGTGTTGCGCATGCCGTTGCGACAGCCGGCTGAAGTCGGCATGGGATCGTGGGAATTGAACCGCACGAGCGTGCCGGTCGCGGTCACAGTCGATGGCCGGTGCGTCGCCATCGCGCTGGACGATGGCCTGGTGACGGTGCTGAGCCTCACGACCGGCCGCGAAATCGTTCGACTGACCGGCAACGGCAAGCCGAACGGCCTCGCATTCTCCCCGGACGGCTCGAAGCTCGCCCTCACGGCCATCTACCGCGGCTTGACGGTTTGGGAACTGGCGACCGCCACCGAGGCGCGGGTGTTGTCCCCCGGGGGTGACGGCCAGAGCGTGTCCGGGCTGGCGGTGCGACACAACGGCGGGGCCGTGGCCGCACTTCTCGCCAGCAAGTCGGGCGCGCACGAAGTTGTCGTCTGGAACCCCGCGACGGGGCAGGAAAGCTTGCGCCGCCCGGCGGGCGTCCTCGGCATCGGCTGGGCGTCGTCGCGCGGAACGCTAACGTTCGCGGCCGATGGCCGGTTGGCCGCCGGCGGGTACGTCCGCCAACCCCTGCCGCCGGACCAACTCGTCGCCGCGCGCGCCGCGGTCGTCTGGGCACCCGACGGCACCATACTGCAAGTCCAGACCGACCAACTCGCGGGCGACGACGCCGCCCACGCGGTACAGGGCGATGGGTGCATCGTGCGCTTCGACCCGGCTGGACGACTGCGGACGCTACTCCTGCCGCGTGCCGCCCCGAATGGCGTCGATACGGTGACGGTGCGCTGCCTCGACTCGTTCGGACCCGCCCAAACGTGGGAGCGGTCGATACCGCCGGTCAAGTCGTTCGCGGCGACGCCCGACGGCAGGCGCTTGGCGCTTGCGTTCGCGGCCCCGTTCCCTGCACTTCAAGTGTGGGACGTGTCGTCAACGCAGGTGCTTTGGGAGTTACCGCCAGTACCGGCTGGCGTTCGGCTGGCGGCGACCTTGAGCGCCGACGGCCGGCGATTGCTGACGCGCCCCGCCGTCGGCACGGCCCCGACCGGCGCACCGGAGTGGGCGCGGCGGGCGGTGGTGTGGGACGCCTTGACTGGCATCGCCGTTTGTGCGCTCGACCCACCCTCAGTGCCGGGAGCATGGAACGGTCGGGTGGTGTCGGCGTTCGCGTTCTCGCCCGACGGTCGGCGACTGGTATCGTTCGGCGGCGTGCCGGGCGTCAAGGTTTGGGACGCCGCATCCGGCCGCGAGTTGCTCACGCTGGGCGACGACGGCCCGCCAGTGACGGAAGCGGCATTCGGCGAGGACGGTTTCCTGATCACCGCCGACGACAACGGAGCCGTCCGCGCCTGGGACGGGCGGCCGCTGCGCGAATAACGTCCGGCGACAGTCACCTTTTTCCACCGTCGTCCCTCCATAGACCGGAACGAGGAGGGACGCGATGCTAAAAATCGACGGCTCATTCGGTGAGGGCGGCGGTCAGATCCTGCGCAGCAGCCTGACCCTGTCGCTGCTGCTCGGTCGGCCGTTCCGGCTGTGCAACATCCGCGCCCGCCGCGGCCAGCCTGGCCTGCGCCCCCAGCACCTCGCTTGCGTGCGGGCAGCCGCCGAGATCGGCAAGGCGCAAACGCGCGGCGCGTCGGTCGGCTCCTCGACGCTCGACTTCGAGCCGACGACGGTGAAGTCCGGCAACTACCGCTTCGCCATCGGCACCGCCGGCGCGACCAGCCTGGTGCTGCACACGATCTACCTGCCGCTGGCGCTGCAACCCGAGCCGAGTACGGTCGCCCTCGAAGGCGGCACGCACAACGACCACAGTCCGTGCTACCACTTCCTCGAAACGACGTGGCGCGCTTACATGGCCCGGCTCGGCATCGCCATCGGCCTGACGCTGGAGCGCCCCGGCTTCTACCCGCGCGGCGGCGGCCGTATCGTCGCCCGCATCGCCGGAGGTGCGACGTTACGCGGCCTGACGCTAACCGAGCGTAAGCCGTTGTCGCGCGTGACCGGGTTCAGCGCCGCGGCCGGCCTGCCGCCGCATGTCGCCGAGCGACAGGCGCGGCGTGCGAAAGTGCGACTGACCGACGCCGGCTTCGCGGTCGATCTTGGGATGGAATCCTGGGTCGGCGGACCGGGGTCGGTCGTCGGGCTGACGTTCGACGAGGCACCGGTATCGACGCTCGTGTTTGGCCTCGGGGCGCGCGGCAAGCCAGCGGAGGCTGTCGCGGACGAGGCCGTGGATCAGGCACTCGCCTACGCCGCGTCCGGCGCGCCGGTAGACGAACACAGCGCTGACCAACTGGTACTGCCGCTGGCGTTGGCAGCGGGGCCGTCGGTGTATCGCGTCGCGCGGGTGACGCGGCACCTGCTGACGAACATCGAGGTCATACACAAGTTCGTAGTCCGTGACATTCGTTGCGACGGCCACGAAGGCGAGCCGGGCCGCGTCGTCGTGGCCGCGAGCGACTCGTAAACGGCAAGGTATAATACCCGCATGACCCTCGCGCTCGCCATCGCGCAGACCGTCGCCCGCACTGCCGCCGAAGGACCGGGGTGGCGCTATGCCGTCTGGTTCCAGGGCTGTCCGCTGCGCTGTCCCGGATGCTGCAACCCGGAGATGTTGCCGTTCACCGGCGGCACGCCGCGGAGCGTTGACGACCTCCTCGCCGAAGTCGCGACGGCCGATGTCGAAGGCGTGACTCTACTCGGCGGCGAGCCGTTCGCGCACGCCGCGGGGGCGGCCGCCTTCGTCCGTGGCGTGCAGGCCCTCGGCAAGTCGGTCATGGCGTTCAGCGGCTACACGCTCGCCGAGCTGCGATCGCAACCGGACCCGGCCGTCGCCGAACTGCTCGCCCATACCGACATCCTCGTGGACGGCCCGTACGATCGCGACCGGCCGGACACATCGCGCCGCTGGGTCGGCTCGACCAATCAGGTCGTTCACTTCCTCACCGGGCGCTACCGCGCCGACGACCCGCGCTGGCGGATGCCGAACACGCTGGAGATTCGACTCGTAGGCGGCGAGTTGAGCGTCAATGGCTTCCCGGCCCGCGGTGCGGTAGGATTGTGGAAGCGCCCGCTCCCGGTGCGGCCATGAGTGCTCCCCGCTTCGTGACGCTGTTCGAGGCCCGGCTGTTGCGCATCCTGCATGCGCTCCTTGGGCACGGCTCGCTCGAAGCGGCCCTGCCGCTCGTCCTCGAACGGGCTGCTCGGCCCGCGACGCTGACGCCGGCATGCGCCGAGCTTGTTGCCGACAGTCTGGCGAAGGGCTGCGTCCAATTCCTCGCCCGCGCCGGTGGCTGGCGGCGCGAGCGGCACCTGCGCGGCGAATCGGCCGCCGATGGTCGGCTGTGGGAACGTTGGCCGCCGGCCGAGTTGCCGCTTGCGTTCTCGCGGCACAGCCTGGAGTTCCTCCTGTGGCTTGCCGCGTCGAAGCCGGCCGAAGCGACGCCGCTGGAGTTGCCCGACGCGGAACTGACGCCGGCCGACCGGCTGCTGTTGTTCCTGGCCTACGAGCGCCTGCGCGACACGGAAGCCGAGGCCGGGTTGAAGGCGCGATCGGCGTTCGCCCAGCACGGGTTGATCCGTCTAGCCAATCCGGCC
>CAZNSL010000082.1:0-11870 GCA_964574975.1 uncultured Alcaligenaceae bacterium
AGCCGAACCAGTCCTCGCCATGCTGGCCGAAGCCGGGCCAACTGATCGTGCCGCACAGCTTCAGCGCCTCGCACTCGATGCCAGCCTCCTCGCGTATTTCCCGACGCATGCACGCCACCACATCTTCGCCGGGGTCGAGCTTGCCGCCGAGGCCGTTGTACTTGCCCAAGTGCGCGTCGTTGGGCCGGCGGTTGCGGTGGACCAGCAGCACCTCGCCGCCGCCGGGGGCGAAGACGTAGCCGAGCGTGGCCAACACGGGGGTGTACGGCATCACTCCTCCTCGTCGGGCGGGAACTTGGCGAGTTCGCGCCTGGCGTCGGCGAGGTCGGCATCGGTGACGCCCTCGCGGCGGCGGTAGCGGCGCTCCAGGGCATCGAGGACGTGTTCCCACATCGCCCGCGTCGGCGGCAGCGGTTCCCAGACACTGCGACGAACCGCGCGAAAACTGAACGTCCAGCGCTTCGCGTACTTCTCGGCACGCAGGTAGCGGCGGTCGCTGGTGATGGGGTCGGCGTCGGTCCATTTGATTTCGATGGGCATCGCACGTTTCTCGTCCAAGCCGACGCCGAGAATGGCCCGGCCTTCGAGTCAATGTAGCGGTTCGGGTCGGGCGACGGGTGGTGCGACCGGCCGTTCGCCGTGGTCCCTCCACGCCATTCGCATATCGTTTCACTCTGACGCCACGCAGAATCGAGCGACCGGAGTACGACATGTTTCGACGATGGATGGCCCTGGTTGCCCTTAGCGCTACGGCGGTCGCCGGCCACACGGCGGACGTGGACGCCGACAGCTACCTCGTCGGCACCGCCCGCGTGGACATCACGCCCGCACATCCGATTCGGCTCAACGGTTTCGGCGGCCGCCGAGCCGAATCCGAGGGCGTCCATCAGCGGATTCACGCGCGGGCGATCTCGATCCGCCACCGCGACGACGCGCAGCCGGTCGTACTGATCACCGTCGATGTCCTCGGCATTCCCGCCGACATCCGCGACGAACTCGCTCGCCGCCTGCACGTCAAGGCCGGACTGCAGTCGGAACGGCTAGCCGTCACCGCGACGCACACGCACACCGGGCCGATGTTGAAGGGTGCCAACACGACGATCTTCGGCGTGCCGATCCCCGACGATCACCAGAAACATATCGACGAATACACCGCGGTCTTCATCGACCGCCTCGAAGAAGCCGCCTTGGCCGCGCTCAAGGAACCGCGGCCGGTCAAACTGACGTGGGGCCGCGGGAGCGTTGGCTTCGCCCGCAACCGCCGCACCGCCGGTGGGCCAACGGACCACGACCTACCCGTGCTGGTTGCACGCGATGCGACCACGGGTCGCGTCCGGGCCGTCGTAACCGGCTACGCCTGCCACTGCGTCACGCTATCGCACAACAAGATCGGCGGCGACTGGGCCGGCTCCGCGGCCGCGACCATCGAGGGCCAGTTCCCCGGCGCAGTCGGCCTGGTGTCCATCGGCTGCGGGGCGGACCAAAACCCGGACTCGGGCGTGACCGGCGACAATGTCGAGATCGCCGACGTTCAAGGTCGTTCGGTCGCGGCCGAGGTCGCACGGCTTGCCGGCGGCTACCTCGCGCCCGTCCGCGGCAAACCCACCTGCCATATGGTAGCGCTGGAGTTGCCGCTCGCAGCGCTGCCGGATCGCAAGACGTGGGAGGAGCGGGCCAAACGGGCGGACGCCGTCGGTTATCATGCCCGCGTCCAATTGGCGAAGCTCGACCGCGGCGAGGCGCTGCGCACGCGGATCGACTACCCGGTGCAAACCTGGACCTTCGGCGACTCGCTGGCCATGGTCCATTTACCGGGTGAGGTCGTCGTGGATTACGCCCTACGGCTCAAGGACGAACTCGACCGCGGCCGACTCTGGGTGACGGCGTACGCCAACAACAACCCGTGCTACATTCCGTCCGAGCGCGTCCTGAAGGAGGGCGGCTACGAGGGTAGTGGCGCGATGATCTACTACGACCTACCGGGGCCGTTCGCGCCAGGGTTGGAAGCGACGATCATCGGCGAAGTCCGGCGGCAACTCGGTTCGACGTTCGCGGCACCGTTCGACGCCGGCAAGACCCGTGGCAGCCGACCGCTGTCGCCGCAGCAGTCGCAGCGGGCAATCCGCACCGATGCACGCTTTGCCGTGGACCTCGTGGCCGCCGAACCACTGATCGCATCGCCGGTCGCCATCGCCTTCGGAGCCGACGGCCGGCTGTGGGTCGCCGAGATGCTCGATTATCCGAACGGCAAGTCCGGCAAGTTCGAGCCGGGCGGCCGCATCCGCACGGTCGAAGATGTCGACGGCGACGGAACCTTCGACCGTGCGACGACGTTCCTCGATGGCGTCCCATTCCCGACGGGCGTGTTGCCGTGGCGCAAGGGCGTCCTCGTCACCGCTGCCCCGGACATCCTGTATGCCGAGGACACGAACGGCGACGGCCGGGCCGATGTTGTGACGAAGTTGTTCAGCGGCTTCGGCAACGAGAACTACCAGGCCCGCGTCAACGGGTTGGCCTATGGCCTCGACGGCTGGGTCTACGGCTCGTGCGGCCTGTTCGGCGGTAAGATTCTCTCCCACAAGACGGGCCAGACGCTCGCCCTCGGCGACCGCGACTACCGCATCAACCCCGACACTGGTGCAATCGAGCCGGCGACGGGACGTACGCAGCAGGGCCGCGTCCGCGACGATTGGGGCAACTGGTTCGGCTGCGACAACTCGACGCTCGGCTGGCACTACCCGCTCGCCGACCACGATCTCCGCCGCAACCCATACGTCGCCGCGCCGCACACGGCCGTCAGCCTCACGACCGGCCCGGACGCGAATCTGCTGTTCCCATTGCGGACTCCGCAACTGTTCCTGCTCAGCGGCCCGGCCGGCCGCACGACCGCTGCCACGGGCATCGGCATCTACCGCGACGACCGCCTTGGGACCGACTTCACCGGCAATGCCTTCACCTGCGAATCGGTGAACCTACTCGTCCACCGCAGTGTGCTATCGCCGCGCGGTTCGACATTCCACGGCGACCGCGCCCCGGCCGAACGCGACCGCGAGTTCCTCGCTTCGACCGACCCGTGGTTCCGCCCGGTGCAGGCGATCGCGGGTCCCGATGGGGCACTCTGGGTCGTGGACATGTACCGCCACGTCATCGAACATCCGCTTTGGATTCCGCCGGCCGACCTGGCCAAACTCGACGTGCGCGCCGGGGCTGGGCTGGGCCGCATCTACCGCGTTCGTCCGGCGAACGGGTCGCCACGCGGCTGGACGCGGCTCGACAAACTCGACGCCGCCGGCCTCGTCGCCGCACTGGACTCACCGAACGGCTGGCAGCGCGACATGGCCGTCGAACGTCTTGCGTGGGCCGGCGACAAGTCGGCCATCCCGCATCTGGCGAAACTCGCCGCCGAATCCAAGCGCGCCGAAGCCCGCCTATCCGCCCTGGTCGCGCTCGACCGACTCGGCAGCCTGTCCGCGGCCGAAGTTCGCCGCGCACTGACGGACACCTCGGCGGGCGTCCGACGGCACGCGGTTCGGCTGGCCGTGCCGTTCATCGCCGACCTCGGCGAAGCGGTCGCCGGGCTGGCTGGCGACGCCGACGCCCAGGTCCGGTTGCAAGTCGCGGTCAGTCTCGGTGCGTGGAGCGATCCACGAGCGGCTGCGGTGTTGGCGAAACTCACACTCGCGCACCGCGACGACCCGTACCTCGTCGCCGCCGTCCTGAGCAGCCTCCACCGCGGCAACCTGCAAGCCTTCGTTGGACGGCCCGAAGTCGGGCAACTGACAGCCACGTCGCTACTGCCCAGACTCATTCTCACGTCCGCCGGACTCGACGATAAGCCGACAACCGCCAAGCTCGTCCAACTCGTCACGACACCGACCGACGGCAAATACCGCTCCTGGCAGTTCGCGGCCATCGATACCATCGTCGAATCCACAGCCAGTCGCCGAGGGATTGCGGAAACGCCGACCGAGTTAGCCAACACCGTTGCGGCCGCCCGAGCGATTGCGCTCGACGCGAAGGCAGACCCAACGCTGCGGGCTGCGGCAGTACCGTTGCTCGGACGCTCGGCCATCGCGGAGTACTCGTCGCTTCTGGTGCCGCGCACGCCGGCCCCCGTCCAGGTCGCTACCATCGCCGCTCTCAGCCGTACCGGCGACGAACGCGCCGCCGACGCACTGCTCGCCGGTTGGGTCGGTTACTCGCCTGCTCTCCAGGCCCAGGCGCTCGACGTTCTCCTCAATCGCGAGTCGTGGATTCCGAAAGTCCTGGCGGCGCTGACGGACGGCAAAATCCCGCGCTCGGCCGTCCCGGCCAGCGAACGGCAGATGCTCCTCTTGCACTCGGACAAAGCGATCCGCGACCGGGCCGAGGCAGTTTTCGCCGGAGCTATCGATCGCGACCGCCAACGGGTCATCGACACGTACCGCAAGGCGTTGACGACCGGCGACGCCGCCAAGGGTCGGGCGGTGTTCGAGAAGTCGTGTGCGACCTGCCATCAACTCGGCGGCATCGGCAAGCCGGTCGGACCCGACCTCGCGGCCCTCGCCAACAAGTCGGCCGACTATCTGCTCGCCGAAATCCTCGACCCGAACCGCAACCTCGATAGCCGCTACCTCGAGTACCGGGCCGCGACCTCCGACGGACGCGCGACCAGTGGCCTGTTGGCGTCCGAGTCGGCGAGTGCCGTCACGCTGCGTCAGGCGGACGGCAAGGAGACGACCGTGATGCGCACCGCGCTCGATTCGCTGGAGTCGACCGGCCGTTCGCTCATGCCGGAGGGGATGGAAAAGGACGTGACCCCGGCGGCGATGTCCGACCTCATCGCCTTCGTCGCGAGCGCTGGCCGGCCGGCACCCGGCGACGACCCGGCCGCGCTGGCGAAGTTCCTCCTCGACGATGCGAAGCCGGCTGTCGAGCGCCAGGCCGTTGCCGCCAGGCATGCGGACAAGTCGGCGGCAATCGTTCGAGCGTTGACCACCGACCTACCGACAGGCCAGGAGGAGTATCGCAGCATCCCGTGGATCTGGCGCGTCGCCATCGCCGCCGGCAAACGCAATGACGCTGGCGAACTGCGGGCGATCCTCGACGCCGCGCTGCCGAAGAAGGGCGAGCCGCTGCGCGACTGGCAAGCCGTCGTCGTGGGCGGCGGCGTCATCAACGGCCTCAGCCAACTCGACCTCTGGCCCGGTCCGCGGATCAAGGCGATCGTCGGCAACGATGCTGCACTGGCCGAACGCTGGGCCCTTGCGCTGAAAGCGTCGGTCGCCATGGTCGACAACGATCGCGTCCCCACCGGCACCCGGTACGACGCGCTGCGGATGATCCCGCTACTCGGTTGGGATGCGGCGGGCAGGCAACTCTCGATGTATTTGGCGAAGGGTGCGAACGACGAGTTGCAGATGGGCGCGGTGAGCGGCACCGTTGACGTGGACGCTCCGGAGGCGTCGCGGTCGCTGATCGACGCCCTGGCACACCTGACCGGCACCAACCGGACCTTGGCCCTGCATGGGTTGACGCGAACCGAAAGCCGGGCCGTCAGCCTGCTCGACGCCGTGGAAGCCGGCCGCGTCGCCCCGGCATCCGTCGACAAGGCCGCGATCGAGGCACTCAAGAAGTCGAAGTCCGAACGGGTCCGCTCACGGGCCGCAGCGATCTTCAAGGTGAAGTAGCCAGGCACTGCCACCCGTCGACATGGGAGCTACTCTGCCCCGCGCAAGTGTCAGGCCGTCCGCCGCAACTCCGCGTCGGCCGGCACCCAGGTGCCGCGGCGCTCGCCCAGTAGTTGTAGCGCGGCCGGCAGCAGCCCTAGCGCCGCCGCCATGCAGAACGACACGCCAAGGGCCAGTACGAGACCCAAACTGACCAGCCCCTTGTGCCGCGCCACCATCAGCGTGCCGAAGCCGAGAACCGTCGTCAGAGCCGCCACGGCGATACCCTGTCCGGTCGTCGCCGCCAGCCGGTACGCCCGGCCGCGCTGCCGCGCCCGGTAGTCGTGGAGAACATGGACGCCGTTGTCGACGCCCACGCCAACGATCAGCGGCAGCGCGATCATGTTCGCCGGGTTCAGCGACACGCCGCAGAGACCCATCGTTCCCAGCGTCAGTAGCACGCCGGCCGCCAGCGGGGCAAGGGCCAGGAGCGTGTGCCGCACCGTGCGGAAGTCGAGCCAGAGGACGACGACGATCACACCGAGAGCGTACACCCCGGCCCACGCGAAGCCCTGTTGCATCGACCGCAGCCCTTCGAGCGTGCCGAACGGCTTGCCGGTCGCTTCCGGGTCCACGGTGCGCGCCTTGGCGACGAAGTGTTCGAGCGGGCCGATGTCCCACAGACCGTCTTTGGCGTACGCTTGAACGAGCCACTGACCCGTCGCGCCGACGAACCGCTCGCGCAGGGCCGCCGGTAGGTCGGTGAGTCCGATGTGGCCCGGCACCGATACGCCTCGCAGGCGGTGCAGGTCGTCGAGCAGGTCGGCGGCGAGGCGGCGGCCGAACAGGTCCAGCCGTTCCTGCGCCACGGGGCCGAGCGCCAGCACCGGGTGGTCGCGCAGTTCGGCGAGACTGCGCAGCAACTTTTCCAGCGTCGGCTGAGGGCTGACCGGGGCGAGCGGGGAAAGCGCGCCGATCAGGAAGTTGACCTCTTTGCGCAGATTGGCCGGCGACACCGGCAGGGGAGCCAGCACTGTCCCGCGAGGTGGGAGCCGCTTCAAACGCGCTTGGATGTCGTCGAGCTGGCCGTTCTTCGCCTCCTGGTCGGCCGGCACCAGGGACGCAACTTCGACCACGCGGCTCACCTCGGGCAACGATTCGTAGCGGGCCTTGAGCGCGAGCGCCTCGGCTGGCGTGGCCGCGTGGCTCAGGGCGCACCAACTCGCACCGGCCGTGCGATCGATGAGTTTTTTCTCCCAGCGAACGCTTTCGAGTCCGGCGGCCTGCATGTGCAGCATGTTGTGGTCGTAACCGACGCGCAGCGCTGCGACTGCGGCGACGAGTAGCACCAGTACGCCACCGGCGAGCGTCCACTGCGGCCGGGCAGCCAGCCACGGCAGCCAGACGCCGGGCGTCGGCATCGGCCCGCGGCCGGTATCGAGGCGGTCGCCGTCAGGCGTGATCAGCGCCAGCCGAGCGGCCACGGTACCGCGGCGGTCGAACAGTATCAGCAGCGGCGGCAGTACCGCGAACGTGGCCAGGGCGCAGAGGAGGATACCGCTGCCGGCGATCCAGCCGAGTTCGGCGACGGCCGCGAAGTCGGCGAGCATCGCCGCGAAGAATGCCAGAGCGGTCGTGACAGCAGCCGTCAGGATACCCGGCCCGACTGCGGTAGCGGTGGCGGCGATGGCGTCGCGGACGTCGCGCCCGGCCCGCCGCTCGTCCTCGTAATGCGTTACCCACAAGACCCCGTAGTCGCCCAGGCCGATCAGCATGACGGCGAAGCTAGCCGACAAGATGTTCAAGTGCCCGACGGTCAGCGTCAGCCAACCCATCGCCCAGACCGTACCGACGACCAGCACCGCGACCGTCATCGCCGGGAAGCGCCAACTCCGGTAGACAACGAGGTACAAGAGAGCAACGCCAGCGAGGGCGAGCCAACCGGCGCGGTTGGTATCGCTCTGCGAGGCGGCCATCTCGTCGGTTTCGAGGACCGGCAAGCCGGTCAGCCCGATGGCGACCTCCGGCGATTGGACGCGCGCCGCGGCGACGACTTCGCGGAGCGCGGTCACGCTCTTGAGGGCCGGAGCGAACGAGACGTTATCCTCGGCCGGGCGGACGAGCAGGAACGCGAGGCCGCCGTCGGCGGAGAAGAAGTACTGTGGTTCGGCGAGCATGTCCTGCTGCGCCGGCGGTTGGGCGAGGAGGCTGCCCCACGGGTTGCGGTAGCCGGCCGGGTCGCTGAGCGTCGCCGACGCGGACCGAACGACGCCATCGAGTTGCGTCAGAAACTGACTGTCGGCGGCGTCGAGCGGGGCCGACGGGTCGAGTTGCCCGGCGCGGACGCGGGCGGAGCGTAGCAGGTTCGTGAGGTTGAGCGTCTTCCACGCCAGCGGCCCGACCGGCCCACCTAACAACGGTCCCATCCGGCCAAGGTTGTCCTGAACGGCTCGAATTTGCTCCGGCGTGAGGTAGAGCAAGGCGTGGTCGCGCAGCGGCCGCAGGTCGATCGTGTAAAAGAGCCGCTGGAACAACTCCGGCCGCGCCCGCACGCCTTCGGCGACGCGCTCGATCGCGGCAATCATGGTCGCCCGGTCGCGGCCTTCGACGACGACCACCATGTCGTCGTCGCAGCCGAATTCGGCGACGTGGGCTCGCCAGCGTTTTTGGTAGTCCTTGTCGGGGTTCATCAAGTCGCTGCGCTGCGTGCGGTACTCGACGCGCGTGGCGAACGCACCGACCGACACTGCGGCGAGAGCGAGTGCGGCGGCGAGGACGCAGCGCGGGTAACGGCAGCAGCCGGCGACGAGCGCGGCAACGGCGCGGGCGGCGTAGGGCAGGTCGGCGGGGGAAGGCATCGCATCCGTGCGCCTGTGGCCGGGCGAGGTCCAGGGCCGCGGAGAATAGCGGTCGGGGGCAGGTCGGGCAAGGCAGATTCGGGATCGCGGATTTGAGGTCTCAAATCCGCGATCCCGAATCGTCGATCAGTTGCTCCCCGGTCCCACCGGAGTCCGTGTGTTGGGAACGATTGGGGCCATCGGCTGGATCGGCGACGCGGTCCGCGTGCCGATCGGGTACGGCGGCGTGCCGACGAGCATGAAGTCCTTGTAGCTCGGGAAACTGCTCGGCGACGGCAGCGGGCTGACGCCGCGGACCTTCTGCGCCGACGGTACGAACAACTTGCTGAACATCGTCGTGAAGTTGAAGCGGTTGTTCTGCACCGCCGCGATGGCCGGCATCGGCACGGACGTTCGGCTCACGTCGATCGGGCGAAACGTCACATTCCGCGGGCTTGGTCCGCCCAGGATCGTCGAGGCCGTCTGTGCCGGCGTACGACCGGCCAGGGCCGCCAGCGCGACGACGCCCAGAATCAGCTCTTTGCGCATCCTCCCCCCTCTCCCCCCACCGGGGCATCGGAACCGTTCGAGAGTCACTGACGAATCCGGCGGACCATACCGCCTGCGGACGACATGTCAAGCAAAATCCGCCGGCCGACGTGGCAGGCCCGGCGGCAACGCGAATCGGCCGAACCGCCGTGTTGCCGCAGAACCTGCGAACGCCCGCCGTCAGCGCAGCTCGAGTGCCTCGAAGCCCTCGAAGTGGGCCCGACCACCGTCGGCGGTCAGCCAGAACTCCGGCAGCGACCCCACCGCGTCGGCGGAGCCTCGCCACTGGCCATCGAACGCCACCCACCAGTACGATCCGTGGCGTTCCGCCTTCAACTCGACGTACGCCGGTGAACTACGAGGCGCTGCAAATTCCTGAGTCGGACCGAGCGGCACGAACGCGGCGGTTGCATCGGCACGCCGGCCGAACGTCACGCCACCATCGCGCTCGACGCGCAGCACCAACCGCGAGCCGTCCGGCGCTACGCCGACGTGCAACTCCACTGCCGATGCCTCGTGCAAGTCCAGCCCCAGCGTCAGACGCAGTGCGTCCACGGCTGGCAGCGGCCTGCGGATCGCGCCGCGGCCGGCCAGCACTCGACCGCCTTCGGCGTCGGCGGTCGGCGTCCACTCTCCGCGCAGCGGCTGCCATCCGGCCATCGAGCGGCCGTCGAACAGTCGGTGGTGATCGACAACAGCCGCCGGTGGCGGGGTCGGCGACGGTTTCGGCCACAGCGCCCACGCGGCCCACGCCGCAAGGGCGAGTGCCACAGCCAGCGGCACGAGCAACCAGCGGCGCGAGCGCCCCGCCGGTGGTTGCACGGGTGGCCTCGAAACGGGCGGTTGCGTCTCGCCGGCCAGCAGTGCGTCGATGTGCGACAACAGGTGGTCGTAGCTCGCGGGACGGCCGGCCGGGTCGGCCGCAGTCATCGCCGCGATCAGCGCGTGCGACGCCGCCGATAGTCGCTCCGAAGTCGGCAAAGCCCCCGTCGTCTTGAGCTGTGCCAGATCGAGCAGGTTGCCGCTGGAGTACGGCGGCCGACCGACGATCGCTTCGTACGCCGTGACACCGAGGGCGTAGATGTCTGCGCGGTGGTCGACGTTGCTGCCGGCGAACTGTTCCGGGGCCATGTACGCGGGCGTGCCCATGACCGCGCCGACGCCGGACAGGTGGTGGTCGGCCGGCGTGGCTTCGTGCAGCCGGGCGAGTCCGAAGTCGGTGACTTTGACCATCGGCACACCGGGCGGCAGCGGGTAGCCCGTTGGCGGTGGCGTCAGGAACAGATTGCCCGGCTTCACGTCGCGATGGATCACGCCGGCACTGGCCGCGTGCGCCAGCCCTGCCGCCGCCTGCCGCACCACCTGCCACGCGAGTGCCTCCGGCAGCCACTTTTCGCGCGCGAGCCGGTCGTGCAGCGTCTCGCCGTCGAGCAACTCCATCGTGAAATAGACGTGCCCGGCGTGCTTGCCGCAGTCGTAGGCCGTGACGATGTTCGGGTGCCGCAGACGGGCGACGGCTTGCGCCTCGCGCTCGAATCGGGCGGTCGCCACGGCGTCGGTCGCATCGGCCAACCGCACCGTCTTTAGTGCGACGATGCGTGCGAGCGCCGGCTGACTGGCACGGTAGACGACGCCCATCGCCCCGCGGCCCAGGACATCGAGGATTTGGTAGCCGCCGAAACGTGCCCCTGGCGCGATGCCCGGCTGGGGACGGGTGGTATCGTCGCCGTCGTCGCCAACCAGGTCGGTCGAGACGGCGGTGCGCGACTCCGTGCCAGCCGGCGACGCCCCGGGGCCGGGCACGGTGTCGGCCCACGATGTCGGGAAGCTCAGCCCCGGCACTTCGGCCGCCGGCCGCCAGGAACGCTTGTTGCGGCTGACGCGGTGGGTCGGCTCCAGACGGCCCTGGTTCGCCAGTTCGGTCAGTTGTGCGAGCGTCAGAGGGCCGACGGGGCCAGCCGGCGTGTCAACGTACCACGCGTCATCGGTCATAACGGCTCACGGCCCCTCGCGAGTCAGCCGGTCCAACTGGTCGAGCATCGCCTTCACCGAGGGGCGGTCGGCGGTGGACGCGCCGACGTAGGCAAAGCGCACCACGCCAGTCTTGTCGAGGATGTAGGTCGACGGCCTGGCCAGGTCGGCGCGGATGCCGAGCTTGTTCACCGCGACGAAGTCCGGGTCGAGGAGCAGCGGGAACGGCACGTCGGCATTATCGGCTTCGCGCCGCGACACGGCGACGAACTCGGCCACCGAGTCCTTCGGACCGGGATAGACGACCAACAACTCGGCCCCGCGCTTGACGAATTCGGGATAGTTGCGAATCAGCCGCGAAGTCTGGGCCGAACAGTTCGGACAGACGAAGCCGGGAAAGCCGCGCATGACCACGACGACGACGGGCTTGACGCCGCGGAACTTGCTCAGGTCGTGCGGTTGGCCGGCGGAATCGACGTAGCTGTGGGGAAAGGCGTCGGCAGCGACGGTGGCGTTGGCCGCAGCGTCGTCCTTGAACTGGCCGATCGGCCCGGCGTATGCCTCGTAGACCGGCGGGCCGGGCCGCAAGTCGGGGTCCGGTCCTGGCGGCGGCCGCTTGGCGATTTCGCCGCGGTCGCAGCCGAGGACGAGCGTCGCCAGAAGCATCGCGCCAAACCGCGCCATGAACGACTCCGAGGAACCGGGGGAACGAGTGAAGTTTACCGCGCCCGTGGGATTCGTCCCCCCTCTCCCGGCTTTGCGGGAGAGGGGAGCAAAGTTACCCTCACCCCCGGCCTCTAACCCGCAAATCCGGGAGAAGGAGCAAAGCGACTCCGCAGTTACCGCGGCGGGCGGTTGGGGTAAA
>CAZNSL010000083.1:0-11715 GCA_964574975.1 uncultured Alcaligenaceae bacterium
CGCGCTCGATGCGACCCTGCTGCAGCCATATGGCCCGGTTGCAGTGCGCCCCCACGGCGGCCATGTTGTGGCTCACGAACAAGACTGTGCGACCGGACTTGGCGACTTCGCCCATCTTCCCGAGGCACTTGCGCTGGAATGCCAGGTCGCCGACCGCGAGAACCTCGTCGACGATGAGAATCTCCGGTTGCAGATGCGCGGCCACCGCGAACGCCAAACGGACGTACATACCGCTGGAGTACCGCTTCACCGGGGTGTCGAGGAACTGCTCAATCTCTGAGAATGCGACGATGGCGTCGAACTGGCGGTCGATCTCACGCCGGCTCATTCCAAGGATGCTGCCGTTGAGGTAAATGTTTTCTCGCCCACTCAATTCCGGGTGGAAGCCGGTTCCGACTTCCAGGAGACTGGCCACCCGTCCGCGAATGACCGCGCGACCCGAAGTCGGCTCGGTGATCCGACTGAGGATCTTCAGCAGCGTCGACTTGCCCGAGCCGTTGCGTCCGATGACGCCAACCGTGTCGCCCGGGTGGACATCGAACGACACGTCTTGGAGCGCCCAGAAGTCGGCACGGCCGGACTCGCTGCGCGACGGCCGCCGGCGAACGTAATCCAACGCCGACCGCGCTCCCTCGGCCACCGTTTCGGCCAAAGTACGGTACGAACGGGTGCGTTGGGCACCCAGCCGATAGCGCTTCGACAGGCCTTCAACGCGAATAGCGTGTTTCATGAATCGGTAACCATTGCCGGGGTAGTGGCTCGGCGCGGCACTTGGGGAGATGGGATGAAACGAGCGGTTTCTACTGGCTCGTCCCTCGAAGTCAGTTTCAACACTCCGATGCCTAACAGCGCGACGTAGTACGGCGACTCCAACCCCGGCAAGCTCACGAACTGCGAAGAAACGGCGAATCCGGTCAGGGCCGCGATGACCATCCGCGCGCCGTCGGTGTACCACAGGTCGCTCACCGGCCGGCGGCCTTTTGCGTATGGCCAGAGCCCGGCCACGCACAGCACGTAAAACAGCACCAGGAACATGAGTCCAGGCACGCCAAGTTCCGCGCCGATCTGGAGCCACAGATTGTGGGCCTCCTTGTTGCTCGCCAGGCCGTATTCTCGGGCGTAAACGGGGAAATGGTGCGGCCCAAGCCCAAGGATCGGGTGCGACGCCATTTGTCTCAGGCAGACGCTCCACATGTCCAGCCGGCTCTGGGCCGAAGTGTCGCGCTCCGCCTGCGAGGCGAATACGGTTAGGAACCGTTCCACCACCTCATTGCCGGCGAGCCTGTAGGCGACCAGGAGAGCCGCGGCGAAGGCTAGGTAATGGCGGAATCCCTTGGGAATCAGAAAGAACGATGCGGCCCCGGTGCAGATCAGGCCGAGCATGCCCCCGCGCGAGAATGCGAAGAAAACCGCATTGACCATGAGACCCGCCGAGACATACGCCAATAACGATTGCCACCACGACGCGGCGTTCAGCCCGAGGAAGAACGCCAATCCGATGGCGGTGCAGAACGCGATGCAGTACGAGTTATTGTCCATCCCGCCGAAGCCATACTCGGCGAGTCGGTTGAACCCGTCGTAGTAGCTCCGGTTCAAGTCGTACGCGACGTAGCCGTGGCTCAGCACCAGCACCCAGGCCAGTTGCTTCAACTGGCGAACCGTTTGGATCAGCGTTGCACCGAGTACGACCGGCAGGATCGCCTTGGTGAGACCTTCGAGCCACACGATCGCCTGGCCGAAATTGCGCGCTTGCATCAGCGACAAGCACGCCCACAGCCAGAATGCGAGCAGGGAAAGAACGATCGGCTTGGCCCGACCCAGCTTCCAGTCGCCGCAGCCGTTTAGGCACCAACCGACGATGAGGCTGATGGCGACGATTCGGCTGTAGTTCCCTTGCGGCACGGACCAGTGCCATAACGATTCGGGGCGGATGACGGCAAAGCAGATGTAGATGAGTAGCCCTACGAACGGGCGGAACAACGATACGATCGCCCCGCCGTAGGTCAACGTGTAAGTAAATAGCAGTCCCATCGGCGTCGCTGTCGTCCGAATATCGAGGGTCAGATCACGTCCGCGAAGTCGCGCTCGACGCGGCGGAAGTAAAGACTGCCGACGATGAGCCCGACGACAGAAACCGCCGCGGACACCGCCAGTGCGTACGTGTCAAATTCTCCGCCCACGACCGCCACCCGGAAGGCCGCGATCAATCCGTAGATTGGGTTGAGCGGAAGGAGTTTCTCACCGAGGGGGCCGACCGCCATCCGCGGATCCATGTAGATCGACGGTGTCGCAAACATCCACAATTGAATCAGGAACGGTACGACGATTCGGATGTCGCGGTAGGTGACGGTCAACGCCGCAAGTAGCAAGCCCACGCCGAGGGCAGCGACGATCAGCCCCACAGCCAGTACCGGTATCATGAGCAGGCCTATTCCGGGCCACGACCCGAATGCGGCGGCCATTGCCAGCAACAGCGCAAATCCGATGACCAAGTCGAACAGGTACGGACCGGCCGACGAGACTGGGATCAGCAGTCGCGGGAAGTAGATTTTCGTGACCAGACTCTGATTGCCGACGACACTCAGCGCGGCCGAGGTGACGACATTCGAGAAGAAGAACCACGGCAGGAGTCCGGCGAAGACGAACAAGGGGTACGGCACGCTACCCGACGACAGTCCCGCCGCCCGACCGAAGAACAGGCTGAACACCACCATCGTGGCCAAGGGTTGGAATACTGCCCAGGTCGTCCCGAGGACCGTCTGCTTGTAGCGCACCTTCACGTCGCGCCACGCGAGGAAATAAAGTAATTCCCGGTAGCGCCACAACTCGCGGAGGTTAACGACCTGCCAGCCGCGACTCGGCTCGATCACGGTGACGAGCATCTCGTCCGACGAGTTGACTGGGATACTCGTCTGCGGTTCCTCCAACACCGTATCGATCACGCTCGGGCCTCGGTCGGGGGCATGAGGGGGCAAATCGGGCGCGCACTCCGTGCCCGTGGGTTACAAACCCGTCGGACGAAAACGGGCCTGTATCCACGATTGGGGTACGCGAAGCTCGGGCGTTCGCTGGCCCGTCCCAGAATCGCATCACGATTGACGACTGGCAAATTGCAAACGGCATACCAACGCCATCGACCGCTGGCGGCGGGCGGTGCAGATGTCCCGAATCAGCACTGAGACAATGAGTTACGATGACGACTCGGAATCGAGCCGCAGAGAAATGGCCGACCGCATCCGCACGACGACGACCGCCGGGTTTACAGTGGCAAGTTGACTTAACAAGAACGATTCACACCGGCCACGACGGTGCGTTGCGCCCGGATGAGTCCCGTTGAAAGTCGGGCGTGAACTCGATCCAGGTCGCGCGGTGCGGGGGTGGCGGCTTGCGCAACCAATCGAATAACGTGCCGGACGCCCACAAGACGGTCCGGGCGTGCCGCGTGAGGGCATACCCGAACCACGCGCCTCCACACCGAACAAACACGTCGGTGACGCTCGGCTGGTGAGACGGTAGGAAGTAGCGCCCCGCCTCGATGACGAGAGCGAGGGCCGCTGCCGCTACCAGGAGTCTCGCGGTCGCGCCGCGACGGTACAGGTCGCGCAACCGCAAGGCCGCCAGGACGCCCAGCGGGACGAACGACAGGAACTTGCGGACGAACAGGTCCAGAGCGACGTACTTGCTGTTCCAGTAGTAGTCCACCAGCGGAGCCAGGGTCACCCGCCTCAGCCCAAACCGAGGAATTCGACTCGCATCGCTTGCGAAGGCGGACGGATCGATCGAGAAGTCGAACGGCTGCCAGGCCGTGTACAGGACAAATGCCAACCAGATCGCCACCAGCGCGTACCACCAGCCGCCGAGCGCTTCCGGCGCAGTCCGGGTTGTCGCCCGAAGACGCGCGTACAATGGCGGCCCCAGACGCCAGCCAGCGTAAACGCCGGCCAGTCCGGTCGCAATGTCGATGGCGTCGGCCGTGCGCGAGTAGGCGAAGAGTTGGCCGACTTCGGTCGCCACGGGTACGGCTAACAGAAGTGGCAGATGAACCTTGCGTCGCCGTGCGGCGAACGCCGCGAGGAGTCCGACGGGGAGAAAGGTCGCGAAGTTTAAGAGGGCCTTCGCAGCGACGTGGCCAATCGGTTCCGGGTTGGCGACGAGGCCGGGGATGCGGATCTTGCCCTCGGCCCACTTCGTTTCGAGTTCGACTTGCCCGACGACGAAGTCGAACGGCATCAGCCGGGCGCACACCAACAGTACGAGGTAGCCTGGCAAGAGTCGGGACGCCAACCCTTCCGGGGTGGACGCATGGACCAGCCGCCAGCCCCAATCGGTGATGCGTCGACCCGCGGCCAGCCAGGCCAACACGCCGATGGCCACGCCGGCCGACTCCGCGACGATGTCGTTGACCGAGACGGTGCGCGGCGGGAAGTAGACCTGGGCGTACTCCACGCCGAACGTCAGTGCGATGCCGGCCGGTACGACGAGTAGTGCGGCCAACCAGCCGCGGCCGCGTCGGGCTACGGCCCCCATCACGGCGAAACTCAGCGCCGCGTACAAGGCCGTGCTGACCACCCAGTCGCCCCGAGCGGCGAGGAGGGCGGGGTCGAAAAAGGTCATCCCGCAAAACGCCGCCCATGCCTCGTCGGCCGCTCGCGGCGTGTAATGCAGCGGGATCAGGCTGCCGTAGACGGTGAGGACCAACAGGGCGGCGGCGGCCCAACGGAATGCGACGGCTGGGCCAGCCGGCTGCGAGTTGTCGCTCACGCGAATCCCTTTCGCGAGTACCGACACGCCGCAGGCCGCCGGCAAGCTTGCGGGCCCGGGCCAGGAGGCGGATGGTTCAAGCCGGCTGCAACTGGTGCCGCGCGGTATGGTCCTGGAGGCCGCCATCGCGGTAGGCCGTTTCGACCTCGTCGCCCGACGGCATCGCAAACAAGGTCCGTAGGGCGGTGAACGGCACGCCGACGATCTTCAGCGCCGTACTCAGGAGGATGCGCAGGTCCAACCACGGGCTCATCGCACCGATATAGTACAGATCGTACGCCAGCTTGCGACGCACGCCATCGATGTCGGAATCGGCCGGCAACTGCACCTGGGCCAACCCGGTCATGCCGGGCAGGACCAGCAACCGGTCCCGGTAGCGCGGCAGCGCCTCGGCCAATTGCGGCACGAACTCGGGCCGCTCCGGCCGGGGGCCGATCAGACTCATATCGCCGCGCAGGACGTTCCATAGTTGCGGCAACTCGTCCACGTGCGTGTAGCGCAGGACGCGACCGACCGGCGTAATCCGGTTGTCGCGTCCGAACGACCAGCGCGGCCCCGAGAACCGCTCGCAGTCGTGAAACATACTGCGGAGCTTATAGATCCGGAACGAACGCCCGCCGCGCCCGAGGCGCACCTGCGAGAAGAACGCCGGACCGCGCGTAGTCAACCGGACCAGCGCGGCCGCCAACGCGATGACGGGAGCCGTCACGGCGAGCAGGGCGGCGGCCAACGCATAGTCGGCGACGCATCGGCAGGAACCGTACCAACCGCGCCCTGGCACGGCGTGCGGGGCGGTGGCTTTGTTGCGGGGCGAGCGTAGGGGCGTGCGGGCCTGAATTTCCACGGGCATGATGACGGGATCCTCGACTTACCAAGGCGGGCACCGCCTGCGTGCAGTCGGGGGGACAACTGCGGGGGAGCGAACGTTTGGGGCCGGGGCCTTACGGTCCCGGGAACAGTGCGAGTCGGAACGGTTCGGCCGCGACCTTCAAGAAATCCAGGGCCGGGTCGCCAGCGAGCGGCTCGTCCGCGCGGCCCATTTCACGGACGACGTAGAGTTTCGCCAGAGCCGGCCGGCCGGCAAAGTGCAGCCGTGGGTTCTCGGGGGCCTCCCACGACCCGCCGGCGCTCCAGCCGTATATGACGCGAAGCGTGACCGGCACGGCGGCGGCCTTGTGGAACTGTCGTACCCGCACCTCGCCGCCCGGCACCTTGGTCCTGACGGCCGAGCCGACCTCCTTAAAGCCCGAGCCGTCGTAGCAAACCTCGGGCGTGTGAACCGCGAGTGGCCCGGGCCGGCCACACAGGAGCGACACGGCGACGCGCTGGCCGGTGCCTCGGTGGGTAAACTCCCGTTGGATCAACCCGGTGGCACCGGTGGCCTCCAACTCGCGCGGGGCGGCGTCAAGGGATCGTCCCTCCCACTCGCCCACGACGGAAGGAACGAGCGCCAGCCGCCCAGCCAGTTCGGCCGGCCGTCCGCCAACGCCCCAGCGACCCGTCAGGATGCCGGGAACGACCCCGGCTAGCACCAGGGCTACGAACGCTATTACTGCGGGCCACGTCCGAATCATGCGTCCTCCACTCTCGAGCCATCGTTCGCCGCCGCGCGGCTCACACGTTGGTCTCGGTTTGCGTCCCGGCGGTCGCCGACTCAGTCGCCTGGGTCGACCGGTAGGGGTACGCGCCGTACTGTTCGCTGTGGACGCCGTTCACCACCGCCCCGAGGACGCGCACACCTCCGGCGGTGAGGCGCTGATGGGCTGCGTAGACGCTCGGCATCCGGCTCACGTCGCGGAGCGTGGACAGGATCGCCCCGTCGACGTGCTGGCCGATCAGGAGCGGATCGACGACCGGGAGGACCGGGGAGCAGTCGATGACGACAAACTCATACTCCTGCCGCAGTCGGCCCAAGAGCGCGACGAACCCGTCCTGGGCCAACTGCCGCGACACCTGGCTATCCCACATGCCGGCCGTCACCATCGACAACCCCGCGACCCGGGTCGTCTGGACGGCCGCGTCGACGTCGATATCGTCCCGCAACACGTCGCAGAACCCGGGGCTGAGGTCCAACCCGAAGAGCCGGTGGGCGATCGGGTTGCGCAGGTCGCCGTCGATCAACAGCGTGCGGCGGCCGACCTCGGCCAGGCTGGCCGCCAGGTGCGTCGCTAGCGACGTCTTCCCCTCGCCATTGGATGCGCTGGTCACCATGAGGACGCGCATCGGCTCCGTCTGGTCGGCCCGGAGCAACATGGTTCGGATGGCCTCGACCGCTTCGACCAAAATCTGATTGGTGTCGACGCCCTTGCGGCCAGTCTTGCAGTCCGGGATGGAGCCGACGATAGTCATGCCGAGGCCCTGCGAAATCTCCTCCATGTTGCTGACGCGGCGGGCACGGAACTCGAACAGAGCGAACGCCAGTGCGACCATCCCGATGGCGGCGAAGATCGCCCCACCGAAGGTCATGGCCACTTGCTTGGCCTGGCTCGGACGTAAAACGACGCCTTCTTCCACGAGCTTCACGCGAGATGGGGCGTTGATTTCCAGTTCCAGAGCGGCGTATTCGGCCTGGAGTCTCTTGGTCATGTCTTCGAGTTGTTTCGTGCCATCGTAGACCACTTCGAGCTTCTGTGAGCTGTCCTTCTTCGACTCGTATTCCTCCTGAAGCCGCTTGCGCTCGGTCGTCAGGTACTCATGCTCCTTTTCGAGCAAGGTGACGCGGGCTTGCAGCTGGCCCGTCGTCTGAGTCAGGTCGAAGTTCGTCTTCTGGCGAATCTCGTCTTCGTATTTCGGGTACAGCACCTTGCGCTGGGCGTTGAGCGCGTCTTCGGCCTCGCGCCGCTGCTTGCGCAGCACGATGACCGTCGGGTCGCGCTCCTTCTGGACCGCGCGGGCGAGGGTTGCCACGATGGTGTCGTCGATCTGGTGGATTTCGGCCCGGCGCTTGACCACGACCGGATCCTTGCTGAACATGTCCTCGAGGATCGACGGAGGTACGGCGGGCTTCGCGCCGGGCTTGCCGTAAGTATCCATGGCCTTGCGGATGTTGAGTTCCGCGCGGGCGCGGTTGAGATCGGACTGGATGGTAAAGCATTCGCGATCGACCCAGTTGAGTTGCTGACCGAGTAACGTGAGGATGTTCGTGCGCGCGTTGGAGTCGCGTGCCCCCGCGTCCTTGCTCAGCCGTTGTTCGTCGCGTCGCATCGTTTGGAGTCGCGTCTCGTAATCCAACTTGTATTCGCCGAGCTTTTTCAGGCGTCCGACGCGGTCGGTATGCTCCTTGTCCAAGACCTCCTTGCGGTACCCCTCGCGGATCGCGTTGACGATTTTGGTCAATTCGGCCCCGTCTTCGCCGCTCAGCGAGATCTTCAAGACTTGAGGGGCGAACGAGAAGTCGGCGTTGACTTCCTTTTCGAGCCATTCGATGGGGTTGGAGCGGGAGAGGATCGCCGGAAGTTCGGCGATCCCCGGTTCTTTGAGGGCGGCGTTCAAGACCAGACGACTCTTGACGAGCGCGATCTGGGTTTTCTGGTGGTCCGACAGCGAGGGGATCGCCTCTTTGGTCGGAAACAGGAACACGTTGCCGGGCGGTACCTGCAAGAGGGTGCGCGCCGTCACCTTCGGTGCTGGCATGAATAGCCACGCTCCGAGTGCGACCAGACTCGCGAAGACGACGGCCGTCGTCGTCGCTGCCCGCCAGCGGCGCTGGAGTGCTTTCGCCAAGCTGAGGGCGTTCGGCGGGGCCGAGAGTGCCGCAGGCGATGTCACCGAAGGAAGCATAAGGACGAGTTCCGTAAACGGAGGTGCCGGCCGGGCAGGTGTGGAAGCCCGAGATGGGCCGTAGACATCGACTTACGCCGGCCGGCCGGCCCAAGTCGGTAGCGGGCCGCCCCGGGTGCGTTCCGGACCGGCATCGACAAACGCGCGGGACAGTACAGCAAGTTCGAGCCACAACAGGCCGAGGGCGATCGGCATCATGAGCCACCCGGCCAGGTCGTGGAAAACGACATCGGACCAGTAGCCGCCCAGGGCCTCATGCGCCAAACTGCTGGCCGTCACCCGAATGACGTTGGCGGCGACTGCGATCGGCACCGCGCTCAGCACGATGATGGCCCGCTCGATCCGCGTGCGGCGGACGAGCATGGCGACGGCAGTCGCGACGGCGAAAAACAGAAGAAGCATCCCCAAACCGTTGCAGGCCTCGACGACGCCGATCCTGGCGTCGTTGACGATGATGACGTTCCCTTCGGCGAAGGCCGGGCGGCCGAGCGTTTGCAGAACGTAGGTGCTGCAGCGCGTGGCCAACCGCTGGAGCGGTAGGGACAGGGCCGTCTCGATGCGGAAGGGGAGCGGGATCATGAACGCGAGGAAGGCGATCGCCCGCCAGGACCGCGCGAACGCGGTCGGCCCGCCGACCGCGGCCGTCACGCCGGCCAGAACGGGCACGAGCGAAACGGCCTCGAACCAATCGAAGTAATAGAACGCCCCGGCCCACCGCAATGCGACACCGACCGCCAGCAGCAGCCAACCGGCGGCCCGGAACCGGGTCGAGTCCCGGAACCTGACCGGGCGGTCGCGGTCGAACCAGACGAGGTACAGCGCGAACAGTGGGACGAGGTAGCCGTGCGAGAATTGGGGGTCGGTCTGCCACTTGTGGGCCATCTCTCCGACCACGGGCCAATACGCCCAGAGGAACGATGCCGCGAGGATCGCCCCCGTGACCCAAAGCCGTAGCCCGCCACCCGAATGGCCAACGGCTCCCGAACCGCTCGCGGTGCGGGGGGTCGGTTTTCCATGGACCGTTGGCGTGGCATTCATCGTCGAACGTTGGCTCCATTAGCCACGCCGAGCGGGCGGCCTCGGCGCAGACTCCGTCCTAGAGGGTTACTAAAGCCGAGCGCATCGGCTTAAGGCCAGCCCCGTGAGCGTTCCACCGGTAATTGTCCGCCGAGGGCGCACAAATATCTGTGCCCAGAGCATCGATCTCTAGGGTGTAGCCGTGATGAATGGCAAATCGGGTGCCGATGCGACCGTCAGCCGGATCGACAACCGCCGTCGGCTCGCAACTGCTTACGAAATTTGACGATGCGACATCGATA
Source organism: uncultured Alcaligenaceae bacterium (assembly GCA_964574975.1). Taxonomy (GTDB): domain Bacteria; phylum Planctomycetota; class Planctomycetia; order Gemmatales; family Gemmataceae; genus JAXMAS01. Next base: position 9,861 of record CAZNSL010000083.1, read on the forward strand.
CAGGGATTCGCGTGCGGCGAGACACGTCAGAACGGAGTTAGGTTTGTTCGATCGGTTTATCAGAGTAAACGAATCTTTACACATCGCACCGATGGCTCGTTGTCGTTCGGGGTGACGGGCCGTCACGCCCGCACGATGTTCGAGAAGTTGGCCGCCAAGCCTCGGGTGGCATTGCGCGTATCCACGACGAGTTGCGACTGTTCGACGATCCACGCCCAGTCGAAAGCCGAATGGTCGGTGACGATGACCGTGCAGTCCTGGTCGCGCAGAAAATCCGCCGTGAGGGGTTGGCTGACGGCTGTGAGATGGGGATAACGCCGCATCGGCGGCAACTGAAAGATGTGCGGGTCGCTGTAGCTGACCTCCGCTCCCTTCCGAAGCAGCAAGTCCATGATGGCAAAACCGGGCGACTCGCGCGGATCGTCCACGTCCTTCTTATACGCCATGCCGAGCAGGCAGATCTTACTCGCCTTCACCGGCTTGCCGCGGTCGTTGAGGGCGTCGGCGATTTTGTCGGCGACGAACGCGGGCATCGCCGTGTTGACCTCGCCGGCCAACTCGATGAACCTAGTCGAGAGACCGTATTTGCGGGCCACCCAGGCGAGGTAGAACGGATCGATGGGGATGCAGTGCCCCCCCAGTCCGGGCCCCGGGTAAAACGGCTGGAAGCCGAACGGCTTCGACTTCGCCGCCGCGATGACCTCCCACACGTCGATGCCCATGCGGTCGTAGAGCACCTTGAGCTCGTTGACCAGGGCGACGTTGACCGCCCGGTAGGTGTTCTCCAGGATCTTGCAGGCCTCGGCCACTTCGAGGCTCGACACCGACACGACTTCCCGGACGACCTGGCCGTACAGGGCCGCCGCAAGGGTCTGGCTCGGCACGTCGAGGCCGCCCACGACTTTGGGAATGTTCGGGGCGGAGAAGGTTTGGTTGCCGGGGTCTTCCCGCTCGGGGCTGTACGCCACGAAGTACTCCCGCCCGGCGGTCAAACCCGTGGCTTCGAGCAGGGGAAGAACCACCTGGCGGGTGGTGCCGGGGTACGTCGTACTCTCGAGAACCACGAGTTGACCGGGACGCAACGCCGCCGCCACGGCCTGGGTGGACTGGACGACGTACGACAAGTCCGGCTCGCGTGCTTCGGTCAGCGGCGTGGGGACGCAGATGAGGATGGCGTCGACCTCGCCGAGCCGCTCGAACTGCGCGGTGGCCTCGAAGCCGCCGGCCTGCAATGCACGGACGGCGGCGGCCGGAATGTGTCCGATGTAACTCTCGCCGCGCCGGAGCGTCTCGACCTTGGTCGGATCGACGTCGAAGCCCAGAACGGGGAAGCCGCCCTCGGCGAAGGCCTTGGCGAGCGGCAGCCCGACGTAACCGAGGCCGACGATCCCGACGCGAGCCGTGCGGGCAACGATGCGAGCGAGCAGGCCATCGGAAACGATCGACATGTGGCTTCACTCGGGGTACTGGATCGGCGTGCGGATGAGTCGGTCGATGAGGACACGCGGACGCGATACGCCGGCCGCAGTCAAGCGCCCGCGTTCGGCACCCTCAAGCCCACGGCTCGGCCGACCGCCACGAGGTGGGCCCGAGTCACGAGACCGCGGTGGGCGGCCACGGCCCCCAGGGTCGCTCCCAAACTATTCGCAATCCAGTCGGTCGTGGACGGCATGTGATCGAAGAAGAACTGGGCGACCTCGATGCCGAAACTCAACCCCGCGCAAACGAGGACTGTCGTCCAGACGGCTCGGTGCCGTTCGAAGAGGGTACACAGTACGAAGCCCAGGGGGACGAAGCAGAGGAAGTTCAGGACGAGATCCCCCGGGTCGTGGAGCGTCGGCTTCAAGTTGTACTT
>CAZNSL010000084.1:0-11696 GCA_964574975.1 uncultured Alcaligenaceae bacterium
GGAGAAGCGCGTACGCGCGCGGCCGCCGTCGGGCCCGTACCGCGCGAACCGACCTGGCGGCATGGCATCCCCGCACGGGATCGGGCGACCTATCCCAGACGGATCGCGAGCCGCTGCAGCTCGAGGTTGACCACGTTGCGGTTGAGGAAGCTGTCGCGGAACTCGCGAGGAACGTGCCGCTCGGCGGTGTCGCGCAGCCAGGCAACGCCGCGCGCTGCCCGAGGTCGAGTCAGACCTGTGCCCGCTCGACGAGAGTGAACGCGACATCATTCGCCCTGCGTGAGCGCGCGACTTCGATCGCCGCCTGAATGCGCACCAGCGCCTCGCCGAACTGTCCGAGCTGACGCAGCGCCCGCGCGGCTATCCAGTCGATGCTGTCGCCTGCGCCTTAGACCCGGTCATGTGCAGCGTGCAGCGCGCCGGCACGCACGAGGCTGTCGAGCGCCTCGGCCGGACGGCCCAGGTAAAGCCGCGCCTGCGCCCCCGCGCCCCGGGGAAACCGCGTCGGGGCCGCGATGGCAGCAAGCCTAGGCAACCGCCCGTCACACCGGCGTTACGGCGGCCCACCGCCCCCATCTTAGTTCGGGGCCAGGCCCCAACGCCTTCCGGTTCGCAACAGCCCGCCACCATGCCGCCCCTGGATCCGGGAGTGCGGGCCTTCCGACGGCGAGGCGCCCTCCACGCCGTCGACCGCCACGGGTCGTCGCTGCGATCGGTCGCGCACCATTCGGGACATCCGAAGCGCCGGCGCGTCCGGGAGCCGACACCGATGCCTGCGGGACGGCGGTGCCTGTAACGGTCGCGTGACGCCCGATCCGGCATCGTGGAGCCGTGACGAAGCAAAGGGAGGCACCCGGCGCCTGCAGTGCGCCGCTGCCGCACACTGAAACCCCGCAGCGTCGGCGCCGGATCCACCGCGTCGGCCGCGGACTCCAACCATCGGGGAGGTCGCCACGATGAAGTCGGTCTCGCGATTCGCGGTGTGCGTCGCCGCGGCACTCCTGTCCACCGCGGCGCAGGCCGCACCGGTCATCGACTTGAGCCGCACGGCGATCGACGGCCAGTACCTTTTCGGCGAAGAGGCGAGTTCCCCCGGCATGCACCAGATGGTGATGCTGACCAACGTCGGCACCGATCCGCTGGTCGTCCAATGGGTGGCGATCGACGTGTCGGGGAACCTGTGGACGGTGTCCGGGCCGTGCGCGTTCGGCGCGACGCTGGCGCCCGGCGAGCGCTGCCCGATCGTCATCAAGTACGGCGGCCTGATGCCGGTGACCAACGGCGTGGGCATCGTCTCCAATGCCGCCGCCGGCCCGAACGCGATTACGATGAAGGGCTACACGATCGACGCAAGCGCCGCCGCGGCGCGCGGATTCCCGCTGCCCGATCCGACATACCGCGACTTCGGCACGCAGCCGACCGGAGTCGCGTCCGCACCCGCGCAGATCCGCCTGACCAACATCGGCAAGGGCGCGGACACGCGCATCCAGGCGCTGTCCGTCGGCGGCCGGCATCCGGGCGACTTCACTGTCGGCGGCACCTGCCAGGTCGGCACGACGCTGGCCAAGGGCGCGAGCTGCACCTTCGACGTGCAGTTCCGCCCGCTCGGTCCAGGCCCGCGGTCGGCGGAGATCTACGTGACCGACGCGAGCCTCGGCCAGCCGCCCTTCCCGATTGCGCTGACCGGGCACGGCGTCGGTGCGGCCGTGCCAGCGGTCGCACAGGCGGTCTAGTACTACCACGCCGGGTTCGACCACTACTTCATCACCCACCTCGCGACCGAGATCGCCGTCCTCGACGCCGGCGTGCAGATCAAGGGCTGGGTGCGGACCGGGCAGACGATCCCGGTGGGCACCGCCGCCGACGCGCAGACGTCGCCGGTGTGCCGGTTCTACATCCCGCCAGCGCTGGGCGACTCGCACTTCTACGGACGCGGAACCGCGGAATGCACGGCGACCGGAGAGAAGAACCCGTCGTTCGTCAACGAGGACCCGCAGTTCTTCCACACCAGGCTGCCGGCGGCCGGCATCTGTCCCGCCGGCACCGTGCCGATCCATCGCGTGTTCAGCAACCGGCCCGACGCCAACCACCGCTACCTGACGGACAAGACGCTGCGCGACCAGATGGTCGGCAAGGGCTGGCTCGCGGAGGGCGACGGGCCCGACCTCGTCGTGATGTGCGGGCCGCAGTGAGCAGCGGCCGCACGAACACGCCAGCCGATCCCGACGGGCGGGCTGCGGCCCGGCCGCGTTGCCGGAACGCGGCCGGCGCCCGCGCCGGGGGCGTGACGGTGGCGTGACGGTCGTTGCGAGATGCTGGGTCGTGGGGCCCGAAGCCCGCATGAACAAGCGTCGAGGCCCGGCAGGAACATTCAACCGACCAGGGAGTGTCGTCAGCATGAACTCAACGTCCGCTGCACGTTCGCGCTTCAGCCTCAGGCCCGCGGCGATCGCCGTCGCCCTCGCCACCGGGTCGGCGCTCGCCGCGCCGACGCCGAACCAGATGCCCGGCGCCGGCATCGTCACCGCCGCCAGCCTGGGCTCCGCCACGCCGGTCGGCGCGACGCTGGTCAACCTCCCCAACGGCACCAACGTCGCGGTGGACGGCAAGGTCGTCATCCAGTGGGGCGGGCCGGGGGCGCCGGCGACCGAAGTCACCAATCCGCACGGCTTCAATCTCGGCGCGAACGCCGCGATGGGCTTCACGGGTCTCTCCGCCGGCTCCGCGGTCCTCAACGTCGACGCGAGCGGCAATCCGTCGCAGGTCTACGGCACGCTGCAGGCCAATGCGCTGGGTCGCCCCCGCCGCGCCGGCGTACGGCACTTCCTACGTGAGCTTCGGCACGATCCCGGTGACCGGCAACGTCACGATCGCCGGCAGGATCAACGGCGACCCGACGCTCAACAAGGAAGCGCACTACGTCCTCGTCGCGGGCAACAGCATCGACGTGCTGAACACCGGCAACCTGTTCGGCCGGACGGTGCTGCTCAGCGCCGGGCTCGTCGCGACGCCGACGGCGGCCAGCGTCGGCGGCGCGTCCGGGCAGTCGGTCAGCCGCCTGTGGAACGTCGACGCCGGCGTCGAGCAGGCGTGCTGCGGCGTGGGCCCGCTCCCGGGCGACCTGTCGCCGGTCGCGGCGGCCACCGGCAACGTCACCAACGAAGGATCGATCGCAGTCGTCAACGGCGTCGTCGACCGCGAGTGGATCTCGATCCAGGCCACCGGGAACGTCCGCAGCGGCGTCCGGGGCGACGGCAACCCGCTGGTCGGGCTGTTCGCCAACCGCGGCATCGAGATCGACCTCTACTCGAACACGGGCAAGGTCGAGCTGTACAACGTCGTGTCGGGCTACACGTCGAACGCGTCGCTCCTCGGCATCGTGGTCAACCGCAACGCAACGTACTCCGGGTTCGCGCCCGACGTCACGATCGACGCGCTGACGCCGGGCGCTCAGGCGTCCAGCATCTCGTCGCACTTCGGCGTGATCATCTTCGGCGGCAACGTCGAAGTGCTCTCCACGATCAACCACCGGAGCAAGGCCGACGGCGGCATCCAATCCGACGAGGGCCTCTACATCACGGCGAGCAAGTCGCTGACGATCGGCGCGAACGTCGGCGGGGCCGGCACCGTCGAGCTCGAGTCCGCCGGGCCGCTGACGATCGCCGGCAACGTGCTGGCGAACACGTGGGGCATCCATGGCGGAATCCTGATCGACAACACGCGCGCGGGCGCTCCGACCGTGATCACCGGCGACGTGACCGTGCCCGGACCCTCCGTCGACGACATCGAAGTCTTCACCCGCGGGCCGACCACGATCACGGGCAACCTCGCGGCGAACAACAACGTGTTCGTCGGCAACTACGGCACCGGCACCGGCAACCACACGACGATCGGCGGCAACATCGCCGCCGCGCACGTCGTGACCATCGTGAACGGCGTCTCGACAGCGGGCAATCCGCTGACGATCACCGGCGACATCGGGGCGCTGGACCACGTGTTCATCTACAACCACGGCGCGGCTGCGGGCAACGCCACCACGATCGGCGGGACCGTGACGTCGCTCGGCGGGAACGTCGTCGTCGCGCACGATGGCCCGCCGTCGGGCAGCCTGACGGTGACCGGGTCGCTTCTCGCGCTGCACGACGTGGAGGTCTCCAGCAGCGGGCACGCGCGGATCGGCGCCGTGACCGCGGGTGACAGCGTCTTCGCGACTGTGCTGGGCAAGTCGTTGATCGTCGACGGACCGTGGGCCGCCGGGGAGTACATCGGCGTGCTCTCGCCGCTGGCGATGACCCACCTGACGCCGGACGGCGTCCTCGCGGCGCCGCGCGTCGGCCTGAACGGCTTGAGCTTCACCGGCGTCGCCGCGTCGGGCAGCGCGTACGCGGGCACGGGCCAGAAGCCCGCCGCGCAGATCGTCACCAACGACCTCGAGGTGATCCTGACCGGGTCGATCAACGCGCCGGTGGCCGGCAACACCGACTGGCTGCGCAACTCGATGGACGTCGCGCCGCTCGCCACGCTCGCGCCGGTGTTCGTCAGCGTCTCGGCCGAGGGCGGCGGGTTCCAGGCCGTCAACCTGCGCGTGCTGGGCGACGCGATCGTCGACTCCGGCACCACGCGCACGCCGTTCATCGGCGTGCCGCTGACCACCGGCGGCCTGCCCGCCGGGGGCATCCAGGGCAACCTCGGCAGCCAGCTCATCCTGCAGGCCGACGGGTCCATGCGGATCCTGGGGGCGCCCACCGGCTCGCTCTTCGGGCCGCTGGTAGCGTTCCAGTGGCCCGGCGGCGCCGTGTTCCGCGCCGGAACCACGCTGCAGGCGTTCGCACCCGTCTACAACGCCTGGGCCACCACGTCGCCGCCGTTCGGCGGGATCTTCTTCGAGGCGCCGACCATCGCGCTCGAAGCCCATGTCGCGACCAGCGGCACCGCGTGGGCCAACTTCAGCACGCCGCCGGTGACCGGCGACCCGACCGTCTACCAGATCCGGCAGCTCGCCCCGAACGCGTTCGGCTTCGCGGCGACCACGGCGTTCGTGCACAACGCCTATTCGAACACGGTGACGGGCGGGACGGTCTGCACGACCACCGGCCCGACGACGTGGGTGGCGTGTCCCTAGCAGTTCGTTTCTCCCATGCTCGGCCTTGCAGGGCGCCTCGCGGCGCCCTCTTTTTTCGTGCGACGAGAACCCGCGTTGTCGGGCGCGCGTCGTCCTGTGACGCCCGCGTGACGGTCGGATGGGTACGATCTTCCGTAGCGGCCGAACCGAACCTGCAGGTGCGCAGCGAGCCGCCATCGAAACCGGACACGCGAGGGAGCGCCATCCACATGTTCACCGAAAGAGCCGTGCACGCACGATTCAACCTGAAGCCGACGGTGCTGGCCGTCGCGCTCGCCACCGGGTCGGCGCTCGCCGCGCCGACCCCGAACCAGATGCCCGGCGGCGGCTTCTTCGCCCAGGCGAGCCTTACGGGCGCGCTCGCCGTGAACGGCGTGGCGACGCCGCTCGGCTCGGCCATCGTGAACCTGCCGAACGGAGCCCGCATCGACGTGCAGGACAAGGTCGTGCTGCGCTGGGGCGCCGCCGGTGGGCCGGCCGATGTCAATCCCCTGGGCTTCAATCTCGGTGCGAATGCGCAGCTCACGTTTGGGGGCTTCGGTCTGTCGACCGGCCCGGCCGTGCTCAACGTCGACGTCTCGGGCAACCCGTCGCAGGTCTACGGCAGCCTCGTCGCGACCAACGTACCGTGGGCGGGGTGCCCGGTCTGCAACTTCGCGCCGGCGATCTGGCTCGCCAATGCGAACGGCATCGTGGTCGGCGCGGGCGGGCGCATCGTCGCCCCCAAGGGCGCCGGGCTCGTCGGCGCCGACCTCGACAACGCAACGTCGCGCAACGAGTTCGTCGGCAACAACGGCTGGGTCGCCCCGGCCGCGCCGGCGTACGGTACGTCGTACGTCAGCTTCGGGACGGTGACGGGCGACGTCATGATCGCAGGCGCGATCAACGGGGACCTGATCGCCAACGCGCCCGCGGCTTACGTGTACGTCGCGGGGGACAGCCTCAGCGTGCTCAACACGGGCAACCTGTTCGGCGTAAGCGTCTACCTGCAGGCGGGACTCACGCACGTGCCGACCGTCGCCGCCATCGACGGCGTTGCGGGTGCGAGCGCGAGCCGGTCGTTCTCGCTCGACAGCATGGGCACGGTGGGCGGGCAGAACGTCGGTCCCTTCCCCGGCAACCTCGCCATCGTCGGGGGCGCCAGCGGCGACGTGGTGAACGAGGGATCGATCGCCGCGGGTGGGCCGCCCGCGCTGGTCAGACTGCTGGCTTCGGGCAGCGTGCGCAGCGGCATGGCCGGCAGCGGCAACACCCTCGTCGGGCTGTTCTCCGACGCGACGATCGAGGTCAATTCCTACTCGGATTCGGGCAAGGTCGAGCTCTACAACGTGGTCTCCGGTTACACGACGAACACGTCGCTCCAGCAATTGAGCATCAACGTCCCGTCCTACACCGACGGCTTCAGTCCCGACGTCACCATCCAGGCGCTGACGCCGGGGGCCCAGCCGTCGTCGATCACGACCACCGGATTCGTCAACATCTTCGGCGGCAACGTCCTGGTCGAGAGCACGATCAACCACCTGCCGAATCCGCCGGGTGTGAACACCGAGTCGTTGCGGATCATCGGCACCAGGTCGGTGACGATCCGGGGGGACGTCGGCGCGGGCGACCAGGTCGGGATCGAGTCGAACGGCCCACTGACGATCGTCGGCAACGTGCGGTCCGACACCAACGCCGACGGCAGCGGCGGCATCTTCGTCGAAAACAATGGCGCCAACGCACCGACCACGATCTCCGGCACGCTGACCGTGCCGGCATCTTCGTCAAACGGACTTGACGTGTCCACGAACGGCCCATTGACCGTCACGGGCGCCGGTGCCCTGGTCAGCATCTCGAGCTATGTCGACGTCCGCAACCACGGCACCGGCGCAGGCAACCATACGACGATCGCCGGCAGCATCGGCGCCGGCACCTGGGTCCATGTCGCGAACTACCTGTCGCCGGCGAACACTCCGCTGACGATCTCGGGCACCGTCACAGCAGGCAGCGGCAACGTGGGAATCCTCAACTACGGCGCGTCGGCGGGCAACACGACGACGATCAGCGGCAGCGTGACGTCGACCGGTGCCAGCCTGTATGTGGACCACCGCGGTCTGTCCGCGGGCACGTTGACGGTGTCGGGGTCGCTGACCTCGGCAAACCGAATCGGCGTTTTCGCCGACGGCCACGCCCGGATCGGCACCGTAAACGCGGGCAACGACGTCCTGGTGGAAGTGCTGGGCACCTCGTTGCGGATCGACGGGCCATGGACTGCAGGGGACTACATCGGCATCGAGTCGCCGCGCGCGCAGGCGAAGCTGACCCCGGCGGGCATGCTGACGGCGCCGCAAGTGGGTCTGACCGGCCTCAGCTTCACCGGCGTGGACGACGCGGGCGGCGCGTATGCGAGCACCGCGCAGAAGCCGGCGGCGCAGATCGTCACCAACGACCTCGCCGTCGTCCTGACGGGCTCGATCAACGCGCCGGTGGCCGGCAATGCCGACTGGCTGCACAATTCGATGGACGTGGCGCCGCTCGCGACGCTGGGACCGGTGTACGTCAGCATCTCGGCCGAGGGCGGCGGGTTCCAGGCCGTCAACCTGCGCGTGCTGGGCGACGTGATCGTCGACTCCGGCACCACGCGCACGCCGTTCATCGGCGTGCCGCTGACCACCGGCGGCCTGCCCGCCGGGGGCATCCAGGGCAACCTCGGCAGCCAGCTCATCCTGCAGGCCGACGGGTACCTGCAGGTCTGGGGCGCCCCGACCGGCTCGCTGTTCGGGCCGCCGGCGGCGTTCCAGTGGCCGGGTGGCGCCGTGTTCCGCGCCGGCACCACGCTGAAGACGTTTGCCCCGGTCTACAACGCGTGGTCGACCACGTCACCGCCGTTCGGCGGGATCTTCTTCGAGGCGCCGTTCATCGCGCTTGGCTCGTACATCGCGACCAGCGGCACCGCGTGGGCCAACTTCAGCACGCCGCCGGTCACCGGCGATCCGACCGTCTACCAGATCCGGCAGCTCGCCCCGAACGCGTTCGGCTTCGCGGCGACCACGGCGTTCGTGCACAACGCCTATTCGAACACGGTGACGGGCGGGACGGTCTGCACGACCACCGGCCCGACGACGTGGGTGGCGTGTCCCTAGCAGTTCGTTTCTCCCATGCTCGGCCTTGCAGGGCGCCTCGCGGCGCCCTTTTTTTGGCTCGACGAACATTCGCGCTGCTGGGCGCGCATCGTCCTGTGACGCCTTCGTGACGGCGCCAGAGGCATCCTCGATCCCACCACAACGCGCACGAACGCAACCGCAGCCCCATCGCCAGGAGAAGATCGTGAATATCCGGTCCCGAATTGCCGTTGCCCTCTTCGCCGCCGCCGGCGCCATCGGCGTCGTCGCCCAGGGCACGCCCGTCGACGTCGTCGAGTACTACCACGCCGGGCTCGACCACTACTTCGTCAGCGCGTTGCCGGCCGAAGTCGCCGCGCTCGACAGCGGGACGCTCAAGGGCTGGGGCCGCACCGGGCTGACGTTCAAGGCCCACGACGCGCCCGCGGCCGGCACGAGCCCCGTCTGCCGCTTCTACATTCCGCCGGGCCAGGGCGACTCGCACTTCTACTCCGCCTCCCCGGCGGAGTGCGCCGAGGTCGCCGCGAAGTTCCCGGCATTCTCGTACGAGTCCCCGAGCGTCATGCACGTCGGGGTGCCCGACGCGGCGACCGGCGCGTGCCCGGCCGGCTGGACGGCGGTGTACCGGTTGTGGAACAACCGCGCCGACAGCAATCACCGCTACACCACCGATCGCAGCGCACGTGCCGACATGATCGCGCGTGGCTACCTCGCCGAGGGCTACGGTCCGGAGGGTGTGGCGATGTGCGCGCTCGGGACCGACAGGTCGCTCCGGGTCGAATCCTCGGCCCATTCGCTCTACCTCCTGCCCGGCGCTACCAGCGACATCTACGTGACGGTGACACCTGCTCCGGGAGATGTCGGAACGGTCACACTGGACGTTGCCGGCGTGCCGCCAGGCGTTGCCCACACCTTGCTGCCCCCGACCCTCGACGTGAGCGCCGGCGCGCGGGCGGCGATCCTGCGGCTGGCCGTCGCCTCCACCGCGCCGGCCAGCGGCTCGGAGAGTGCCATCACAGTCACCGGACGGAACCACGCTGGCGATGCCGCCGCAGCGACCATTTCTCTTGCGGTGGCGCCAACGGGCGACCCCGTGGCAACCCGGCTCGAAGCACTGGCTGCGGTCGCACAGCGCGCCAGCGAGCTCCACGCGCAAAAGCTCCCGGTCGCGGAGTTCCTGCAGGCGATCGCGGCTTACATGTCCACGCATCCGGCCTACGCCAAGGCCGGCATCGACATCGCAACCGGTAGCGCGTGGGGGTGGTTCCGGGACGGACTGCCGCACATCGTCGCCGCCGGATTCGACCCGGGAGCAAGCCCGGCGCGCCGTTCGGCGGCGCCGCCGGCGCCGCGCTCCGGTGCCGAGTTGCCGTTCGCCGCGCAGGCGCGATTGCTGCACCCGTTCCAGGAGAACTTCGCGGGACAGGCGCACATGGACGACATGCGCTCCTACCTGCGCAGTCGCGGCTGGAACGTCGTCGCGACGCTCGAGGGCGATGCCACGGTGACGCGCCTGATGGGCACCCAGGGCGACGGGTTCTTCTACATCAACAGTCACGCGGGCCGCATCGAAGTCGACGACGCCGCGGAGCCCGAGGGGAAGATCTATGCCGTGTGGACGGCGTCGCTCGTCGACCGCGATCTCGCCACGACGTTCAAGGCCGACATCGATGCGCTGCGGCTCGTGCCGATGACCGCCAGGAACGGGCGCGTGACGCCCTACCCTACGCCCCTCGGCGAGAAGGAGTACTGGCACACCGACACCCGCTACGCGTTTACCTATCGGTTCGTTCGGCAGTACATGAGCTTCGTCAACGAGAGTGTCGCCTTCATCAACGCCTGCTTCAGCAGCCGCAACCAGCCGTTCATCGATGCCTTTCACGCGAAGGGCGCCGGGGTCTACCTTGGCTGGACGGACTACGTCAACGGCAACGGGGCGGCGTTCACCGCCCCCGCGTACTTCGTCGACCGCATGGTGGGTGCCAACAGGTATCCGGCGAAGGAAACGCCGCCACAACGCCCGTTCCCCTACGATCTCGTGCTGAAGGACATGGCGAAGAAGGGCCTCGACGTCGACAAGCTGACGGGCGGCCGCCTCGTCGCGTCGGCGAAAGCCGGACTGCCCTTCCCGCCAATCTTCGCGCCGAGCATCCGTTCGGTGCGCGTCGACGAGTACGCGCAGACGCTGACGCTCGCCGGCGACTTCGGGCAGGAGAGACCCAAGGTCACCGTGGATGGCGTGGAGCTCGGATTGAATTCATGGTCCGCGACCGAGATCGAGGCAACGCTGCCGCTGAAGGGCGCCGGGTCGCACGGCGACGTCGTGGTCGAAGTTCGCGGGGTGAAGAGCAACGCGCGGCAGCTCACCGAGTGGTCGATTCCGTTGACCTACCAGTGGCTCGACGCCGCCGACTACCGGGGCGTCAAGCTGGACGGGTTCGGGCGAGTCCGCTACCGGGCCGACGTTGCCGGGTATCGGCTGGCGCCCGGCGAGCCGCTGCGCTACCCGCTGCGCGGCGGACCGCCGACCCGCGACAGCGCGCTGACCGTCACGGCAGCGGGCTCGTACAGCGAAAGCGACTGCACGGTCACCGTGTCCGGAACCGGCGTGTACGAGTCGCCGGCTGGCGGCGTCCCGGCGACGGTGCTCGCGGCCGGCTTCAAGGTGGACGGCAAGACGCTGGACGGCGGACTCGGGCTCGCCTTCGGGTCCGCCGCAGGGTCGTCGCCGCACATTGCGACGCTCTCCGGCAAGGGCTGTCCGAACGACTCGTATCCGTTCGCCGCCACCTTCGGCTTCCTGAACGGCATCAGCTCGCTGCCGACGGATCAGTCGGACCAGCCTTCGCTGTACGACATCACCGCCATCCTGTACACGCTCAACAGCACCTATACGATGCCTGCCGTGAACACGAAGAAGACCGACTTCGGCGGTACGATCGTGGTTTCGTGGCCTGCCGTCGGTGCAATGGCGGCGCCCAGGAACACCGACGACTCCGGCAAGTAGCGCTACGCCGGCGCGGCGGCTGCGGCGAGCGGCCGCCGTGCACTGCGACACCGCGCGGGGTCAAGCGCGTCGGAGATCTGCCGCAGCGACGCCACGTTGTGCACCGGCAGGAACTCGTCCACATGGGGCAGAATGGCCCGGATTCCCGCCGGCCGCGCCTCGAAGCCCTCGTAGCGCAGCAGCGGGTTGAGCCAGATCAGCCGCGCACAGGACTTGGCGAGCCGCTCGACCTCGAACGCGAGGCCCGCACCCGCGTCCGCGTCGAGCCCGTCGCTGATCAGCAGCACGGCCGCGTTCTGGCCGAGCAGCCGGCGCGACCAGCGGCGGTTGAACTCGGCCAGGCACGCGCCGATGCGCGTGCCGCCGGCCCAGTCGTCGACGGCGGACGCGACGCGCTCCAGCGCGACGTCGACGTCGCGGTGCTTGAGGTGCCGCGTGATGTTGGTGAGCCGCGTGCCGAACACCA
>CAZNSL010000085.1:0-4177 GCA_964574975.1 uncultured Alcaligenaceae bacterium
GAACTTCACTGGCTTACCGAGCTTGCGCCGCACTACCGAGAACTGTCCGGTGTGGAACGCGTAGTGGACGGCCGTCAACAGGAACAGACTGCCGATGGTCGGCGCGATGCGGGCAATCGGCCCCTCCACCGGTTTGTCCAGGTCGGCGTCCGCGGCCGCGTCCAGAGCGGTCAGCGTCACCGCCCGCGCTGTCTGAAACAGCCGCAGGTACTCCGCCTTCGACGGGTAAGCGGTGGCGTCGTCCTTGGAAGCGTCGGACGTGTGCCGTTCCGCGAACCCGGCCGGCAGGTCCACGGCAACTGCCCCGAGCAGCTTTTGCAGGCGAATCTCCGTTTGCAGCGCGTGGCCGAGTTGCCAGGCGATGGTGTTTGCCCCTGGCACGGGCCGCTCGGTAAGCTCGGCGTCCGAGAGATCGTCGAGCAGCATGGTCACGAGCGCCTGGCTCTGCGTCAGGGCGGTGCGAATCGCGTCTTTGGTCGTCATCGGTGGGATACCCTCCTTTGGGACAGTATACCGCCGCCGCCGCGACCTCTTACCAGACGCGCCGCCGCTCCGACTCGGCCATCTGCTTGAGCGTGTACGCTTTGTGGACGGCCCGCAGCCGGGTCAATGCGGCCGATTCGCGCCACTTGATCAGGGCGACCAGCCCAATGGGCACCGCGGGCACGGCCGCCAGGGCGAGCACGATCAATGGGTTGTCGAACATGGTTGCACCTCCGTTGAGCCCGACGCGCCAGCGAGGCGTGGTATCTACATCCCTCGCTGGCGCGTCGGGCTCAAACCGATACTAAACGCAAAGTCACGTCGCCGCGGACGGAGCCGTCTCAGTTTCCAGGTTCTTCGTTCGCCGGGTCGTCACCTTCCGTAGCCAACCCGCCCAACTGTCGAAAAGCGAGTATGCCACGGGAGTGATGAGAAGAGTCAGAGCGAGCGACAGCGCCTGACCGCCCAGGATCACTTTCGCCATGCTGGCCCGCGTCCCCGCCCCAGGTCCTTTGCCTAGCGCCATCGGGATCATCGCCGCGACCAGCATGACCGTCGTCATCAGGATGGGTCGCAGGCGAGTTCGGTTCGCTTGCAAAATCGCCTCGTCGCGCTCTAACCCCTTGGCCCGCAACTGGTTCGTTGAATCTACCTGCAGGATGCCGTTCTTTTTGACGATGCCGAACAGCATAAACAAACCGAGCATGGCGAAGATGTCCAGGTTCGTCCGCAGCAGGATGAGCGACAGGACGGCGAACGGGATGGTCAGCGGCAGAGCGGCCAGGATGCTGATGGGGTGGACGAAGCTCTCGAACTGCGCCGCGAGGATCATGTACATGAGGACGAGCGCCAGGGCGAAGCCGAGGGCGAAGTTTGCGTTCGATTCGCGCAGCATCTTCGCTCGGCCTATGAACTCCGAGCGGTACTCCGCCGGTAGGTTCATGCCCCGGACGTACTCCTCCAGTTCGGCGACGGCCCCACTCATGTCTTTACCTTCCAGGTTGGCCGATATTACAACCTGGCGCTGCCGGCCGAAGCGGTCGATGGTGTTCGGCCCCAGGGCCGGCTCCAGTCGCACCACGCTGTCGAGCCGGACGACGCCGCCGGCTGCCTCCGACGCGGGCACGGCCATGCGGGCGATCGCCTCGCGGTTGGCCCGACCGGCCTTCTCGGCTCGCAGCCACACGTCGTACTGCCGGTCGAACTCCTTGTACTTCGTCACCGGCTCGCCGCCGACCAGCACGTTCGTCGTCGTCGCCACGCTGGCCAGCGACACGCCCAGGTCCGACATCCGCTCGCGCAACGGCCGCAGACGCAGCTCCGGCTTGCGCAGGCTCAGGCTGGTGTCCACGTCCACGTAGCCGCCACGGGCGCGCATCCAGTCGGCGATCTCGGCCGAGTAGACGCGCAGCTTCTCCATGTCGGGGCCGCACAGGTTCAGGTCGATGTCCACTTGCCGGAACCCCTCGGACGTGATGATCTCCACGTCCTGCACCGCGGCCCGCAGGTCGGGGTAGTCTTCGAGGATGGCGCGGGCCTCGCGCATCGCGTCGAACTGCGAGTAGTCGCGCTCGGCCAGGTCGGTGAGGCGACAGTAGACCTTGCCGGTGGTCACGTCGCCCATGCCCTTGGCGACGCGGCCGGTCGTGTCGCCAATGGTCAGGTAGGTCATCTGCACGCCGCGGACGTTGCGCAGTCGGCCTTCGAGTTCGGTCAACAGCGCGTCGGCCCGGCTGAGGGTGAAGCCTTCCGGCAGCGTCACCGCCACCTCGAACTCGCTCTGGTCGTCGCGGGCCACGAAGTCCTTGCCGACGGCGGCGAACAAGAGCGGCGTCGAAAACAAGACGAGGAGCGACGCCAGCACGACGACCCAGCGGTGCCGCAGCGAGAACGCCAGCGTGGCGATGTACGAGCCTTCGATCGCCTTCCAGACGCGGCCCGACTTGCTGCCGTGTTCCGCGTCCTCGGCTTTCAGGTAACGGGCACAGAGCGTCGGCGTCATGGTGAACGAGACGAACATGCTCGCCAGGACGCAGAAGCCGACGACCCAGCCGAAGCACGACAGGAACCGCCCGACCTGCCCGCCCATGAACGCGATCGGGGCGAACACCACGACCAGCGACAGCGTGGTCGCCACCACGGCCAGAGCGATCTCGCGCGTCGCGCGCGATGCGGCATCCCACGCCGATAGGCCGTACTCCTCCATGTGGCGGAAGATGTTTTCGTGGACCACGACCGCGTCATCGACGACGATGCCGATGGCCAGGATCAGGCCGAGCATCGTGAAGTTGTTGATCGAGAAACCCATGAACTGCATGAACGCGAACGCCCCGACGAGTGAGGTCGGGATCGCCAGCGTCGCAATGATCGTCGTTCGCCAATCGCGCAGGAACAGGAGGATCGACCCGCTGACCAGCACCGCGGCGAGCAGCAGGTGGACCTTCACCTCCTCCATCGAATTCTCGACGAAGCGCGACTGGTCGAGGATCGTCTCGATGCGCACGTCTTCGGGCAACCCCGGCCGTAACTCGGCGAGGCGGTCCTTGATGGCGTGGACGACGGCGACGGAGTTGGTGCCCGACTGTTTGAGGATCGTCAGGCTGACGGCATTTTCGCCGGCGCGCTTCGGGTCGCCACCGTCGGCCCGGGACCAGAACCGACTGACGCCGCGCGGCTCCTCGAACGAGTCCTCGACGCGGCCCACGTCCTCGATGCGGATCGGTTGGCCGTTGCGGTTCGCGACGATCAGTTTGGCGAAGTCTTCCGGCTTCTCGACGCGGCCGATGGTGCGCAGCACCAGTTCCGACTGCCCGTGGTCCACGCGGCCGCCCGGCTGTTCGGCGTTCTCGCGGATCAGGGCCGCGCGCACGTCCTCGACCGTGAGCCGCTCGTACTTCTGGAGCTTGTCGGGATCGAGGACGACGTTGATGGCTCGCGTTCGGCCGCCGACGAGGATGACGTTGCCGACGCCGGGCAAAGTTTCGAGGTCTTCCTTGATGCGTCGCTTGGCGATTTCGGTGATCTCGCGCAGGTCGCGCGGCCCGGCGATGGCGAGCGTCACAACCGGCGAGGCGTCGATGGCGAACTTGTCGATGATCGGCGGCTCGGTGCCGACGGGAAGTTGACTCAAGATGGTGCGGACCTTGCTCTCGACTTCCTGCGCCGCGGTCGGCCCATCCTTTTCGAGCTTGAACTGAACGACGACTTGCGAGTAGCCTTCCTTCGTGGTCGAGCGCAACTCGTCGATACTTGCGACGGAGTTGACGGCCTCCTCGATCGGCTTGGTGACGGTGGTTTCCATCTCCTCGACGCTCGCGCCGCGGAGCGTCGTCGTCACGGTGACGACGGGCAGATCGACGTTGGGGAACGTCTCGACGCCGAGGCGCTTGTAGGACGCGATGCCGAGGATGACGGGGGCGCTGACGAGCATCGCCGTGAACACGGGGCGGCGGATGCAGATGTCCCAGACGGCGCTCATAAAAACTCCTCAATACAAGAATTAGCCACAGATGAACACAGATAAACGCGGATAAATACGATAGATTCATCTTGTATTCATCTGTGTTTATCTGTGTTCATCTGTGGCTAATTCCTCACCGCACCCGCACCGGCGAGCCGTCCACCAACTGCCCTTGGCCTGCCGTCACCACCGGTTCGCCGGCCTTGACCTCGCCTTCGACTTCGACCCACGTGC
>CAZNSL010000085.1:4187-11524 GCA_964574975.1 uncultured Alcaligenaceae bacterium
CCGTACACCGTGCCCGGCACGAAACCGGCTTTCAGATCGCCCGTCACTTCGACCCACGTGCGGCCGTCCACGATAATCGGCGGCCCGGCGACGACGCCGTTGGCTGCCGCTTTGCCATCGCGTACCGCGAACAGCTTGGTCACGCCGGCAAACGACACCAGCGCCTCCTCCGGCACCGTCTTCGCCGTCGGGTCGGTCTTGGTGATGATGGCCGCCTTGGCGAAGCTGCCGGCCGCCAGCCGGCGGTCGGCGTTCGGCACGTGGACCTCCACCTGGAACGTGCGGTTGGCCCGGTCGATGGTCGGGTTAACGCGGGCCACCGTGCCGGCGAACTTCTCGCCGGGGTACGCTTCGACCTCGATTTCGGCGGACTGCCCGACCTTCACCGCGCCGCGATGCCGCTCCGGCACCATCGCCTGAAACTTGAGCGGGTCGTCGATCACGAGCTTGATCTGGTGCGACGCCGACAGGCCGGGGAAGCTGCGGACCATCTCGCCCTCGGCAATCAGCCGCTGGCAGACGACGTACCGCACGTTGGCGTCGCCGGTGACGCGCACCTGCGTGTCGGCCAACTTCTGCTTGGCCGTCTCCAGCATGGCCGCCTTCTGCCGGGCCGACGCCAGGGTCGATTGCGCGTCGAGCATGGCCGCTCGCGTGTTCGCCTTGGCCACATCGTACTCGGTCTGAGCCAGGTCCTTGTCTTCGGCCGTGCTTGCGCCGCCGCCTGTCTTGACGACGCGATCGCGGCGGGCCAGGGCGTTCTTCTCCATCGCCCGCGCCTTGGCCACCGACGGCAAAACGTTCACGTCGAACTCCTTGCCCGGCAGCGCCTTGAGGCCCAGTTTCGACAACTCGAAGTCCAGGCCGCGCTCGGCCTCGGCGACGGCGAGTTGGTAGTCGGTCGGATCGAGTTCGAACAGCACGTCGCCGGGCTTCACAGTGTCGCCAACGTCGCGGTGGATGCGCACGACCCGACCTTCGACCTTGGCCGATACCGGCACCTCGTCGCGGCCGAAGAGCGAGCCGACAACCGGCACGGTGCGGCGCACCGTCCGCGGCGCAACCGGCACGACGGTGACGGCCACGACCTTTTTGGCGGCCGTAGCGGTCGGCGCGTCGGCGTCGGGCGACGGCTTGGGCCGGCCGAGGACGGCTGCCCCGGTCAGGGCGGCGGCGGCCACGACGGCCAACCCGCCGGCGATTTTGAGCTTGCGACTCACGGCTCCCCCGATCGGCGGCTCACGCCGGCACGGTGACTTTCTGGGCTTCGGCGCGGGCAGCGCGGGCGATCTTGCGGAAGAGGACCAGGAAGATGTCCTGCTCCTCGTCGGTCAGGGCGGTGAGCATGCCGCGGAGGATGCTCATCTTCTCGCGGACGGCCGCCTCGTAGGTATCGCGGCCACGGCCTTCGGTCAGCTCGACGCGGACGACGCGGCGGTCCTCGTCGGAGCGCATCCGCCGCACGATGCCCTTCGTCTCCAGGTGGTCGATGAGCGTCGTGACCGAGTTGACCGCGAGGCCGAGCCGGCCGGCCAGCTCGCGCATCATCTTCGGCCCCTCGTCGCCGAGGCCCTCGACGACGCGCAGCTCCTGGCAGCTCAATTCGACGTGCGGCCCGCTGGCCACGGCAGCGTCGAGGACCTGGTACTGGCGGACGATCTCGTCCACCGTCTCGCGCAGGTCGGCGAGTTTGCGTTCGAGTTTGGTCATAGTGCGACCGAAGAATAATTCGGATGTCGAACTATTCGATTGATAACATCATCGACAGCGGGCGTCAACCCCGGAACCGGGGATTCAGGGAAGGTGCTTCGGGCGAACCGGTTTGCGCTTGCGCCGCAGTTCGCAGAGACGGCGAGCGGAGGGGCGTTGCAAATCGCCTCGTCCGCTCTGCGGGTCGCCACCACGCCGCCGACGCCAAGCCGAGTCCGGGTACCAAGACCTGGCGGTGCCGGTGGAATGCCCCATCCGACGCGATTGAGGCTTTGGAGCGTATTGCGGAACCGATTACCAACGATCGGCGAGAGGCGTTGGCCGACGCCCATACGCTCTGCATGAGCGGCCGCCCGCCACTCCACACGAGCGTTCCTGAAGGTGAGCGCGGCACCGGTGCTGTCGCCGCGAGGCTGGCACCGGCGAGCGGGGATTCACCGGTAGGCCGAGTACAGGTGGGTTTTCGACTTCGACAACTCGTTGACGTGGTGGATGAACTCGTAGGCTTGAGGTCCCCAGTTCTGTAGCAGGTCGCGAGCAGTCTGGACGTTCTTCCAGGACCGGTGGATCATCTCGTCCATGTCAAGCAGTTCTTGCTCGAGTTCCTCGTTCGTGGGGCTGACATCGTACCGCAGCGCCCACTTCTCGATGAGTTCCTGGAACGGGTACACCCTCCAGGCCGAGCCGTAGCCGGTCTGCCCATCGTACGGCACCCTGCCGTGCGTCATGATCGTCATGTTCCGCTGCGTCTGGGGCTTGATCGGGCCCAGGAACTGCCCCACAGCGCCGTGGTCGTAAAACCACAGTCGGCGGTAACCCGGGTTGCCGACCAGCTTGAGGATTTGCAGGACCTTTGCGAGCCGGTCCTTCCTGTCCGCGCCCTTGGCGATCCGGGGGATGATCTCGGCGTACCGCACGTACGGGTCCCGCTCGTCCCGGGCGGCCGGGATGTACACCTTGCCGGGCGTGGCGCTGTCGCTGAACGCCCAGTTGACGTCGTCGTAAGTCTTGTTGCACCCGGTAATGCGCTGCAGGTAGAAGTTCACGTAAGCCGGCTCGGTCGTCTGGAAATTGTGGTCGATCAAGGCTCGCGCGCTGAGGCCGTGGAATTTCGCCACGCTCTCCCAGGTGTCCCCGTCCCGGACCTTGTAGGCCGCGGACTTCGGCGGCACGAAGTCCTTCGCAAGTGGGTGCGGCGACCCGAGGGCGTTGGGCGGCCGCATGACGATCGGCTTGGTCGGGACGCGCAGCCCTTTGTTGTTCGCCATCGCATCACCTCCGTCGAGATTGTTCTGACCGGGAGCCACGCCCCTTTGGTACAATCGCAACGGCGGGTCGAAACCCGACACCCTCTTCCTGGAAAACGGGATTCCGCGACCGACTCCGATGGTGTCGTCCTGCTCGCCGAACAGCCGTCTCATCCCTGTGCAGGAAGACCCTCGACGAGAAAGCACTCCCGATGACCCAGCGTGTGACCCCTCGCCGGCGCGGTTCGTATGGGATCGATGCGCCCTATGGGCCGGCCTTCATAGCCGTCGTGTTCGTATTTTACCTCGCACTTGCCATCATCACCGGCAAGCCGATGTACTTGCTGGCGGCCCTGTTCGTCCTGGCCGTCCTTGGGATCTACCTCCACGGGACGCTGCGCGGCAAGTTCGTCGTTTGGGCCGAATTACTCGATACGTTGAATCTTCGCGGGGATGAGCGCATCCTGGACATGGGCTGTGGCCGGGGTGCCGTCCTGCTCATGGCCGCTCAACGCTTGACCACGGGCCGGGCGGTGGGAGTGGACCTGTGGCGAAGCGTCGATCAGTCCGGCAATTCCGCCGAGGCCACCCGGCGCAACGCCGTCGCCGAGGGGGTCGCGGATCGCGTCGAACTGCACACGGGGGACATGATGGCACTGCCCTTCGAAGACGACAGTTTCGATGTGGTCGTCTCCAGTTTGGCGATCCACAACATCAGTGGACGTGCCGGCCGGGACAAGGCGATCGACGAAGCGGTGCGGGTGCTGCGTCCGGGCGGTCGGCTGACGATCGCCGACGTGCGAGGCACCCGGCAATACCAGACACTGCTTGCCGAAATCGGGATGAGCGACGTTGCCCGTCGCGGTATGGGCTGGCGGTTCTGGTGGAGCGGTCCGTGGGTCGTAACCGGGATCGTGACCGCCACCAAGCCGGAGCGTCGGATTTGAGACGGGCCAGTTGCTTTTCACCGGGCCTGAGCAGTCTCGTCAAAAGGACCGTCTGGGATGACGGCAGATGCTGGGCCTGTTGACGTTCGGTCAGCAGAGCCGGCAAGACAATGCGCGGGGCCGGTGGGAAGTCGGGCGATCGGGTGAGTGCCCCGCCACGAGACAGCGTCAAACGCAAAAAGGGCGGCACTCGCAAAAATGAGCCGCGAGCGTGAGCGAGCGTTCGGAACGCTCGCTCACGCTCGCGGCTTATTTTGCGTCCGCCCCTTAGCGCACCGTGATGTGGTACGTCAGGTGGGAGGCACCGAGCAGGCCGTCGACATCGACGACCAGCGTGTGCTGGCCCCGCGGCAGCGCGTGGTACACCGCCCCGGTTCCCAGCGTGAGGATCGAAGCGACGGCGTTCAGGTTCGGGCCGCGCGGCTGCGGCTCGGCGTAGACGACCGGCTCGTCGAAGTACACCGGGCCGTACTCGTAACGGCATAGTTCCGCGGCCGTGTCGTCCATCAGGACGCAGCCGTCTAGCACGACCCGTATGTCGGTCATTTCGAAGAGGATGTCGAGGAACGGGTCGTTGGGGTCGTCCGCCGTCCCATCGTCGTACCGCTCGCCAAACACGGCAAACGGCGTCTGCACGAACGGTGTGCCCCGGCGCAGGCGGACATCGTACTCGTAGGTGCCCGACTGAGGGGGGTACGGCAAGAAGCGCACCCCGCTGACGGTGTCGTCGGGCGTCTGGCCACCCAGGTTCGTCTGGATTGCCCACTGGGCGTAAAGGACGTTCCACTGCTCGAATGTCTTGCCGCGGAACTTCCCGTGCGGCGACACCAGCGGCGAGTGGTGGTCCCGCCCGACGGCGGCCACCGGGGCCAGGGCCGCACAAGCGAGTGCGGCCAGTCCGACGCGCATCAACCTCATCACGATGCGACTCATCCGATGCCTCCTCGGGCCGTTCGGCCCGTTACATGGGCACCCCCAGGTTGAATCGCCCCGCCCCGACAGTGAGGCAGGGGGCGAACAGCGAGCGAGTTGCCACCCCTGATCGGGTAATCCCCAAACCGCAGCGATACCCATCACGCGGGGTCCACTTTTTTCCGGCGGCGCTCGCGCCTGTCCGGATCGCGGCGCTCGCCCCGCAAAAAAATCTCTGCGCCGCGCGATGGGTTTCGCGGCCGTTTGGCGATTATCCTGTTAGGGCCGGCACATCACCGGGGGCCAACCGGCCGCAGCACCGGCCCACCACCTGTCGCGAAAGGAACACACAATGACGCGACTCACCGCGATCCTATTGCTCGCCCTCGCCGCCCGCGCCCCGGCCCAGGTCCTGTACACCTTCGAGGCACCGAATTTCACCGCTGGCGCTGCCACGCCGCTCCTCAACGTCGCGCCGAACTCCGGGCCGGCCACCTTCCGGGCAAGCTTCACGTCCGCACCAACCGCCAACGGCTTCTCCGTCGACGGCGTGACGCCACCGCCATTTACCGGGCAGTATTTCATCGACCTGGCATCACCGGCCGACGCGCTGACCGTGCAATTCAGCGGGCTGGTCACGGAAGTTAACCTCTCCTTTTTGATTAACGTCCCGTTGGCGTCACCGCCGGGGAGCCTCCGCGCCGTCACGCCGGCCGGCACGTTCAGCCAGGCGGGCGGCAACGTCGGCCACAATTTCGTCCAGGGTGGCACACTGAGCTTCAGCGTGCCGGGCGGGATCAGCAGCATGACGCTGGCGGGGTTCGATGCGGGAAACGTGCCCACATTCTTTGCCATGGACGACCTGGCCCTCACGCCGATCCCGGAGCCATCGTCCCTGGCCCTGGCCGGCGTGGCCTTGGCCGGCGCGGCCTGTCGCTGGCGGCGACCGGCGTCAAGTTCGTCGCGGCACTGGCAGGGCCGGAATTGTTTGTGATCGCGCTGGGTCGGGTGCCATGCTTGCCGCTTTGGACAAGCATGTCCGCGCGCCCGCCCATGCTTGCCCAAAGCGGCAAGCAATGCACTCACCAACTTCCGCGACTGCATCCCGGCGCGCGAATTTCCGGCCGTTTACCTTTGCACCCGTCACACGTCGCCGTTACCATGAGGTGCGACTCTCCCGCATGCACCTCACGGCACGACCCCGATGGCCCCCGGCGGTTCGGTGACGCACTGGATACAGCAACTCAGCGACGGCGACGCAGCCGCCGCCCAGCCGCTGTTGGATCGCTACTTCAAGCGCCTCGTCCGCCTCGCCGACCGCAAGCTCGGCAAAACGCCCCGTAGCGCCGCCGACGAGGAAGACGTGGCCCTCAGCGCATTCCACAGCTTCTGCCAACGGGCTGCCGCGGGCCGCTTCCCGCAGTTGCACGACCGGGACAACCTGTGGAGACTGCTCGCCGTCATCACCGCCCGCAAGGCGATAAAATTGGTCCGGCACGAGAGGCAAAAGGTGCGAGACTATCGCCGGATCGCAGACGACGCCACCCCGCCCGACCCGGCCGACTCCGCTACCGCGCAAAGCCCGATCGACCAGGTCGCCGGCCGCGAGCCGAGACCGGATTTTGCCGCCCAGTTGGGCGAGGAGTGCCACCGGCTGCTGGAGCGGTTGGACCCCCACCTGCGGCAGGTCGCACTCTGGAAGATGGAGGGCTGCACCAACGTCGAGATCGCCGCCAAGGTCAAGCGCTCCGTACCGGCGGTCGAACGGTGGCTTGTCCGCATCCGCAAGCACTGGGAACGGGAGGACGGCCAATGACCGACACGCCCCGGCCCAGCACGCCGACCCCGTCGCTGGGGAGCCTGATCGAGGAGGTCTGCCTCCGCTTCGAGGACGCCTGGATAGCCGGCCAACGGCCATCGCTGGAACTGTACCTTGGCGAGGTGGCCCCGGACGGGCGGGCCGAGTTGCTGCGCGAGCTCCTGAAACTCGAGTTGTACTACCGGCACCGCGCCGGCGAGCGACCGGCAGTCGACGAGTACGGGCCGCGCTTCCCGGGCGACGTTGAATCGATCCGAGAGGTTTTCGCCGACGCGGCCACTGGACCGGAGCCTGAGGCCAGCGACAGCGACGTGACGGACCCGGCTCGGCTGGTGGCGACGGGCACGCCGCGCTACGTCCCGCAGCGGCTGCACGCCAAGGGCGGGCTGGGCGAGGTCCACGTTGCTCAGGACGTGGACCTGCGCCGCAACGTCGCCCTCAAGCGCATCCAGCACCGCTGGGCCAAGAGCGCCGAAAGCCGCCGCCGCTTCCTCGCCGAGGCCGAAATCACTGGCCGGCTCGAACACCCCGGCGTCGTGCCAGTCTACGGCCTGGTCCACGACCGGGACGGTGAGCCGTGTTACGCCATGCGCTTCATCGAGGGGGAGACGTTTGAGGACGCGGTTCGACGGTTTCACGCCGGTTCCGCCAGCCCGGAGCGCCAGCGACGGGACGAAGAACCCGTCGCTGGCGCTCCGGGCT
>CAZNSL010000086.1:0-622 GCA_964574975.1 uncultured Alcaligenaceae bacterium
CCGGACCTCTGACTCTGACTCCCGATTCCTGTAAGCTAAGATCAACATATCTATCGCCGTCATCCCGCGTAGGCTTCTGGAGTCCCGCCGTTGAGTCGCACCCACCGCCCGCGTGCCGCGAGCACGCCGCGTCGCCGTCTGTCGATTCTGCCGTTGGAAGGCCGTGTCGTGCCGGCCACCTTCACCGTCACCAATGCCGCGAATGCCGGGGCCGGCTCGCTGCGACAAGCGATCCTCGACGCCAATGCCGCGACCGGGGCCGACACCATCGCCTTCGACGCGGCCTTCTTCAACGCCGCCAACCCACGCACGATCGTCCTCGCCAGTCAACTCGATGTCGTCGGCGACACGACCATCAACGGGCCGGGCAGCGCCGTCTTGACCGTCAGCGGTAACAACGCTGTCCGCGCGTTCAACGTCAGCGATGCCAGCGCCGCGACGCCCGGTGTCCGAGTCGTGACCCTGCGCAACCTGACCGTGGCCAATGGGCGCGTCACCGACGACGACGGGGCCGGCCTGTTCACCGACGACGAGAACGTGACGCTGGAAAACCTCGTCGTGACCAACAACGCTGTCGCCGGGCCGGCGACCAGCAGCGGCGGCGGCATCGCCGTCGGCCCGG
>CAZNSL010000086.1:632-5240 GCA_964574975.1 uncultured Alcaligenaceae bacterium
TCTTGACCGTGCGCAACAGCACGATCTCCGGCAACACGGCCACGGGCCGCGGCGGCGGCATCTACTTCTTCGGCAACGGCGGGCTGATCCTCGACGCCAGCACCGTCTCCGGCAACTCCTCGACGCTCTCGGTCCAGGGCGGCGGTGGCATCTACTTCTACGGGGCCACCGCGGGTACCGGCTTCGTGATCAGCAACAGCACGATCTCCGGCAACACGGCGGCCGGCCCCGGCGGCGGCCTGGTGGTCCGCGAACTGGAAAACTCGTTCGCGGTCCGCAACTCGACCATCACCAACAACGTCGCCGGCACCCGTGGCGGCGGCATCGCCGTCCTGGAGCCGTCCGGCGTGGCCGCGGTGATGTTCCTGCGCAACTCCATCGTCTCCGGCAACACCGAGTCGGGCTTCGCGCCCGACGACTTGTACGTCAGCCCCACGGTCAGCGCCCACATCAACTTCAGCGCCCTCGGGTCGAACACCGGATTCACGCCGTCGGGCATCAGCAGCAACAACCTCTTCGGCCAGGCGCTCCACCTCCAACCGCTGGCCAACAACGGCGGCGCAACGCTCACCCACGCCCTCGGCGCGGGCAGCGCGGCCGAGAACGCCGGCGACCTGGCCTACATCCCACCACCCTCGACGGACCAGCGCGGCTCGGCCCGCGTCAGCGGTGGTCGGCTCGACATCGGCTCCTACGAGCGCGTCAGCGGTTCGTTGGGGGCCGGCGGAACTTTCGCCAACGTCTTCGCCCCCGGCGGAGCGACGTATACCCTCACCGTCACCTACGGCGACGCGATCGGCATCAGCGACTCCACCATCGGCGACGGCGACCTGCTCGTCAGCGGGCCAAATGGCTACAGCCAGATCGCCACATTCGTCCCCGGCAGCCTCGGCGGCACGCCGACCTTGCGCACCGCTCAGTACACCGTGTCCGCTCCCGGCGGTACCTTCGGTAGCGAGGACAACGGCGTCTTCTCCGTCGGCGTCGTCACGGGGCAGGTGACCAACACCGCCAATACGCCGGTGCCCGCCGGGGCCATCGGCACGTTCCGCGTGGCCGTGCCGGCGACGATCGTGGTCACGTCCGCGGCCGATACCGGCACCGGCACGCTCCGCGCGGCCATCCTCCAGGCCAACGCTTCGACCGGCGCAGACGCGATCGCGTTCGGGCCGCTGTTCGCAACGCCGCAGGTCATCGGCCTCGCGACCGCCCTGCCGACCATCGCCGGCAGTACGTTCATCGTCGGGCCGGGGGCCGACCTGCTGACGGTGCGGCGAAATACCGGAGCGCCGGCATTCCGCATCCTCACGTTCGGCGGGGCGGCCGGCTACGTCGCGGGCGTCTCCGGTGTCACCATCTCCGGCGGGCTGACGGCCGGCAACGTCCAGGGCACCCGCGGTGGCGGCGGCATTGCGATCAACGGCACCAAAACGCTGACGATCGCCGACGCGGTCGTGACCGGCAACACCGCCAGCGGCGAGGGCGGCGGCATCTACGTCGGCAGCGGCGGCAGCCTGACCGTGCGCGACAGCACGATCTCCGGCAACACGGCCGGCACCGACGCCACGACCCTGCGCGTCGGTGGCGGTATCTATCTGCGCGACGGCGGCATGCTGCTCGTCGAGAGCAGCACGATCTCCGGCAACGCCAGCCCGACATTTGGCGGCGGCGTGTACGCATACGGCAGCGACGCGAACCCCGGCACGCTGACGATTCGCAACAGCACCATCGCCGGCAACTCGGCCGCATTGGGTGCCGGTCTGGCCGCGACGATCGCTAGCGGCCCGCACTCCCTGACGGTGCAGAACAGCACCATCGCCGGCAATACGGCCGCCACGCGCGGCGGTGGCGTGTCGCTGGCCTTCACCGGCGGGACGTTCGCCACGTCGTTCGTCAGCACGGTCATCGCCCGCAACACGGCCCCGGTCGGGCCGGACGTGGACGGGTCGGTCAACGTGAGCTTCGGCCTGGTCCGCGATCACTCCGGAGCGACGCTGCCGAACTACGCGACCCAGAACAACCTCCCGGCCAACACCGATCCACTGTTCGTTGGCGGCGCAATGCCCACGCTGGCCGACAACGGCGGCTCGACGCGGACGATCGCCCTACAGACCGGCAGCCCACTTCTGAACGCCGGTGCCAACCCGACCGGCCTGGCCACCGACCAGCGCGGGACGGGCTTCGCACGCTTCAGCGGCATCGGCGTGGACATCGGCGCGTTCGAGTTGCAGGTGGCCCCCGCGCCGACGGTGACGGGCGTGACCGTCAACACGGGCCAACCCGACCCGGCCCAGCGGTCGCGGGTTACCTCCATCACCGTGACGTTCAGCACGCAGGTGACGTTCGCCGGTGCGGTGGCCGATGCCTTTGGTCTGTCGCGCATCGGCGGTGGCGCGGTCGGCGGGTTCACCGCCACGGCCAACGTTGTCGGCGGCGCGACGGTGGTGACGCTGTCCGGCTTCACCGGCGCGGAGTCGGAGTTCGGCTCCCTGGCCGACGGCCGGTACACCGTGCTGGTGCGGGCCAACCAGGTGACGGCCGGCGGAACGCAACTCGACGGCGACGGCAACGGCACCGGCGGCGACGACTACACGCTGGCCGGCTCGACGGCGAACGGCCTGTTCCGCCTCTACGGCGACGCGAGCGGCGACGGCACGGTCAACGCCTTCGACTTCGCCCAACTGCGCAACGCCTTCGGCTCCTCGACGGGCAACCCGGCGTACCGCGACTATCTCGACTTCAACGCCGACGGTACGGTCAACGCCTTCGACTTCGGTCAGTTCCGCCCGCGCTTCGGCAGTAGCGTGCCGTAACGGTTCCGGCGGGCGAGTCGTACGGTTGCTCGCACGGTTCGCCAATCGTCGAACGCGGAGCGCATTCACTCGACTCGGCTTCGCGGGTCTGTTACGCTGGAACCGCGTCGCTTCATTGCCACGTCGTCCTCAAGTGGTGCGCCATGGACACCCTGCGCGTCCGGCTCCGCGTGGAGCGGCTCGAAGCGCGACTGCCGCCGGCGCAGTACCGCGTCCCGCTGCTCAACTTCGGCCCGTACATTGGCTCAGGCGAAGACCCGATCCTCGGCACCGGCCAGGTGACGGTCCAGGAACTGGAGGCGCGAGCCAGGGCCGTCGCGCCGTTCACCGACGGCTTCCGCACCTTCGGCTGCACCGGCGACTTGCAGCCCCTGTCGGCGATCGTTCGCTCCCTGGGCAAGACGGCCGCTATCGGTGCCGACCTGAACGGAGACACGGTCCACGATCAGGCGGAAATCGCGGCCCTGGTGTCCCAGGCGATTCAGGGCAACGTGGACATCGCCATCGTCGGGAACGAGACGTTCCTGGGGAACGCCGTCTCGGAGGCCACGCTGCTCGGCTACATCGATCAGGTCCAGACGGCACTCGATGGTCGCGGGATTCCGGTGACGACGGCACAGACCTACAACAAGTTGCTCGATCACCCAGCCGTGCTGGACGCGGTCGATGTCGTCTACGCGCACATTTACCCGTTCCATGATCGCTCGCCGATCGACCTGGCCATCGGCGACCTGAGCCGTGCGTATCGCCGGGTGCGGGCCGCGACGGCTCCCGATAAGGCGATCATCCTCGGCGAAACCGGCTGGCCCTCCGGCGGTTCGCCCCGGTTCGAGTCGGTGCCTTCGCCGGAGAATGCGGCCCGTTACTTCTTCGAGGCCACGTCGTGGGCGCGCGCCAACGGCGTCCGGTACGCCTATTTCGAGGCGTACGACGAGCCGTGGAAGGTCCGCGAAGAGGGTGATATCGGGCCGCATTGGGGGCTGTTCGACATCAACGCGGTTCTCAAGCCCGGCATGCAGACCGTCTTCGATGGGGCCACCACGGCCAGTCCGTTCATCGACTTCTTCGCCATGCCGGCGACCGTCCGCACGAACATCCCGACGTTCGTCGTCGCGGGCGTCGCGTTCCCCGGCTACACCGTCGCGGTCAACGGCGTGCCAATCCCCGCCGGCGAAATCGACGCTTTGGGTGCGTTCGCACACACCGTCGCGCTCGCGGCCGGGGACAACCCGCTGACCGTCACGCTGACTAACCCGGCCGGGCAAGTGGTTCGCACCGGGATTAAGACGGCCGCGTTCGACGCGGGCTACTCGACGGCCAACATGCAACTGCTCTACGTCGATGCAGTCAGCCCGTCCCTCAACGGCACGCTGGTCATCGACGTGGCCGGCAACGCCATCCTCGGCCTGCTGCCCGGCCAGCACGTCCGCGGCATCGCGCCCGGCGGCCACGAGGTTTACATGGACACGCGAGCCGTCGTTAGCACGGCGACCCATGCGACGACGCGGACGTTGCCGTTCAGCCAACCGATTGCGACCAACAGCTTCCTGGTGTCGCCGACGGGCGACAAGCTGTACTCGCGCAACGAGTTCGTGACGGTCTCAACGAACGCCGTCCAGATGTGGCCGACCGACATTACGACTGGCATCGGCTTCGACGGCACCCCGGTCCCGGGCGGGCCGGTCATCACCGCCGACGGCACGGCCATCTTCGCCCGCAACCCGGTCGTCAGGATCGACACCGCCTCCGGGGCGGAAACTCCGACGGGCATCGTGCCGCCGGGGGCGTTCTTGAG
>CAZNSL010000086.1:5250-11434 GCA_964574975.1 uncultured Alcaligenaceae bacterium
CGACATCGAGTTGAGCGCCGACGGCATGCAACTCATCACGGCTTCGTACGCCGGCGGCGGCACGCTATCGGTCTACAACGCGATGTCGTTTCAATTCGTGGGGTCCGTCGAAATCAACGATTTCAGCGGCGAAGTCCGGCCTCTGAATAACGGCCGGGTCGCCGTCGGCAACTCCGGCAACCCGAACCCGACCAATCCCGGCGGCTTCGTCAGGACAGTCAACGTTGCAGCGCCGCAAATCATCGGGGAAGTCCGCAACATGTTGGCCGACAATCTGGCGACGAACGCCTCGCGCGACGCGGTGTTCGCCACGTCCGGCGACCGGGCCGGCATCGACGTTTTCGCCGTCGGCACCGACGGCCAACTGACGCTGCTCAAGACCTTCATCCTCGGCATCGGACAGTACTTCGTTGGCTCGGGCGTTCCGCAGAACGACCACGTCCGAGCCATCGTCTACAAGCCGGGGCAGACCCCGCCGCCGGTCGTCGTCGGCG
The DNA here is from genome assembly GCA_964574975.1 of uncultured Alcaligenaceae bacterium. Lineage (GTDB taxonomy): Bacteria > Planctomycetota > Planctomycetia > Gemmatales > Gemmataceae > JAXMAS01. The sequence continues at coordinate 5,745 of CAZNSL010000086.1, forward strand.
TCGCCGTCAACGGCACGGCTGCCCAGCGGTCGCGGGTCACGAGCGTGTCGGTGACGTTCAGCGCACAGGTCGCGTTTGCCGACCCCGCGAACGTGGCGGCCGCGTTCCAACTGGCGCGCATCGGCGGCGGCGCGGTCGGTGGGTTCACGGCGACCGTGGCCATCGTCGACGGCGCGACGGTGGTGACGCTGAACGGCTTCTCCGGCGCGGAAACGCAGTTCGGCTCGCTGGCAGACGGCCGATATCGGTTAACGGTGCGGGCGAGCCAGGTGATCGGCCTGGACGGCGACGGCAACGGCACCGGCGGCGACGACTTCACGCTGACCGGATCGGTCGCCAACGGGCTGTACCGCCTGTACGGCGACACCAACGGCGACGCAACGGTCAACGCGGCCGACTTCGGCCCGTTCCGCGCTGCCTTTGGCTCGTCGGCGGTCCAAGCCGGCTACCTGGACTACCTCGACTTCAACGGGGACGGCATCATCAACGCCTTCGATTTCGCTCAGTTCCGCTTGCGCTTCGGCAGCGGCGTGCCGTGAGTTCCGCCAGCGAGGTTGCCACCGGCGGGCGTTTCTGGTTCACTGCACGCCATGGACGAGAACCCCCTCGGCACCAGCCGTCCGCTGGCACCACCCGTATTCCCGGCGTCGGTCTACTCGCTGCCGGACCTCGACGCGCTCGACCGCATCATGGACGGCCACGCGCCCGGCTACTACTATGCGCGCGACGGCCACCCCAACGCCGACGGACTTGCTGCACAGATCGCCCGGCTCGAAAACGCCGACTGGAGCCTCGTCGTGCCCAGCGGCATGGCCGCCGTCGTTGCGGCACTCGTACCGCTGCTCCAGGCCGGCGACCGTGTCGTCGCCAGCGACCGCCTCTACGGACGCACGTCGCAACTGTTCGAACAGGAGTTGGCCCGCTTCGGTGTTTCGACGACTTACGTCGATATCGCCGACCTCGACGGCGTGCGGCGAGCGCTCGTCGAGCCGTCGCGGGTACTCTTCGTCGAGACCGTGTCGAACCCCTTGTTGCGCCTGGCCGACCTGCCGCGGTTGGCCGACCTGGCGTACTCGCGCAAGGCTCGGCTCATCGTGGACAACACGTTCGCCACGCCGGCGCTCGTCAAGCCGCTCGACCACGGAGCCGATCTGGTCGTCGAGAGCCTGACCAAGTTCGTCGGCGGCCACAGCGACCTGACGCTCGGCGCGCTCAGCGGCGAGGGCGAGGAAGAAGACCTGCGGCCGGCCGCGGTGCAGGTGGCGAGCATCTGGGGCCTGGCCGCACCGCCGTTCGACTGCTGGCTGGCGGCCCGATCGCTGGCGACGTTCGAGCTGCGGATGCGGGCTGCGTGCGAGTCGGCGGCGCTCCTGGCCGACTGGCTGGCGAAGCGACCGGGCGTGTTGCGCGTGGTCTACCCCGGCCGGCGCGACCACCCCGACTACTCCCTGGCCCGCAAGCTGATGCCGCTGGGCGCGGGGCCAATGCTGTGCGTCGAACTGGACGGCGGCCGCGATGCGGTGAACCGCTTCCTGCGCCGGGCACCCGGCGTACCGTTCAGCCCGTCCCTTGGCCACGCCGGAACGACGCTGAGTTACCCGGCCGGCACGTCGCACCGCTTCGTCGACCCGACCGAGCGCCGTCGGCAAGGCATCACCGACGGCTTGGTACGCCTGTCGGTCGGCGTCGAGCCGGTCGAGGAGATCAAGAAGGAACTGGCGCGCGGGTTGGGGTAATCACCCCGGTGGCCAGGTGAAGTCGCGTCCGCCGAGTAGGTGCATATGCAGGTGCGGCACCGTCTGCCCGGCGCGCTCGCGGCAGTTGACGACGAGCCGATAACCGTCGGCGTGGCCAAGGTCGCGTGCCAGCTTTGCGGCGACGACGTGCAGGTGGCCGAGCAGGGCTTCATCCTCTTCGGTCACGTCGTCGTGGGTGCGGATGACCTTGCGCGGGACGATGAGGACGTGCGTCGGTGCCTGGGCATTGATGTCGCGGAAGGCGACGCAGCGGTCGTCCTCGTAGACGATCTGGGCGGGGATCGACTTGTCGATGATCTTCAGGAAAATGTTGTCGGACAGCATGGCGTCTGCTCCCTGGCCCGGTTGACCCCTGAACATGGTACGAACGGATGCACTGGCTGGTCGGGTTGGACGAAGCGGGATATGGGCCGAACCTGGGTCCGCTGGTTCAGGCGGCCGTCGGTACGCGCGTTCCAGACGACGTTGGCTGTTTGTGGTCCCGGTATGCGGCGTCGCTTTGCCGAGCGGGTGAGGTGGCGGACGGACGGGTCGTGATCGACGACTCGAAGCTCGTTCACGGCGGCGCGGGCGGTCTGACCGCACTGGAGACCGGCGTCCACGTCGCGCTCGGAAGCTTTAGCAGCGTCCCCTTCCCGCTGTCCGAACTCACCGAGCCGTTGACCGCTCCCGGCCCGCGGCAGCATTTGGCCGCGGAGCTGTGGTACGACCCAGCAGAGTCGTGCCCGTTGTTCTGCGACGCGGGCGAACTCGCCGAGCGAGGGATGCGGTGTTGGCAGACGGGCATGCCCACCATTTTGTTTGGCTGCTGTCACGTTACCCCAGCCCGCCTGTTCAACGAGTTGATCGACCGCCACGGCTCGAAGGCCGCCCCGCTCGCCGAGGGCGTTATCGCACTCATCGGCCAGGCGCTCCGAGAGTTGCCAGCCGGTGAATCCGTCGAGATCGTCGTAGACAAGCAGGGTGGCCGCAACGCCTACGCCCCAATGATCCAGGCCGCCATCCCCGATGGCTGGGTCGTCGTCGTGCGCGAGGGGGCAGCCGAAAGTGTTTACCGCATCGAAGGGTTGGGCCGCGAAGTGCGGTTGACGTTCAAGCCGCGGGCGGAGCGCGACTGCCTGCCGGTGGCGCTGGCGTCGATGCTGGCGAAGTACCTGCGCGAGGCGTTCATGCGTCAGTTCAACCGCTACTGGCTCAAACACGTGCCAGGCGTAAAGCCGACGGCCGGCTACCCCGGCGACGCGAAGCGCTTCTACGCGGAGATTCGCGGCGCGATGGCAGCATTGGGCCTACGCGAGGACGACGTGTGGCGCAAGCGGTGACGCCGCGAGCCGAGTCCGCGAGGCGAGCGGGAAGGCACAAGCGCTCGCCTCGCAAGCTCGGCTCGCGGCGTCACTTAGGCTCGCTCGACCTTGGTCTTGTCGTCGATGGTCACGCTCGTCAGCTCGCCGTTGTCCTTCGTGAAGTGGACCACCGGCACGACGATATCGTCCTCCGGCACGCGCTCCGTCGCCAGGCCGGTCGCCAGGTAGTTGAGGCCGCGAAAGGTGCCGGCGGTGACGGCCGGCCACGACCGCGCCCCAACGCGCACCGTCTGCGTCACCTTGATCCGCTGGCCCGACTGGAGGCCGCCGAGCAGGGCGGCCAATTCAGGGTCCACGTTCTCCGTGGCACTCGTGACGGTCAACGCCGGCTTGCTCACTGCGACTCTCCTCGGTTCGGCCTGCCGCGGACCAGCGCGATCCGTCCGGTGCGGGCCAACTCGACGATGCCGTACGGACGCATCAGCTCGATGAACGCCTCAACCTTCGACTCCTGGCCGCTGATCTCCAGCATCATCGTGTCGGGCGTGATGTCCACCACCTTGCCGCGAAACATCTCAACCAGAAGCGCGATCTCGGTGCGCTGCCCGGCGTTGGCCTGGACCTTGACGAGCATCAGATCGCGTTCGACGTGGTCCTCGCCGGAGATGTCGATGACCTGCACGACCGTCACGATTTTGTCGAGTTGCTTGCGGACTTGCTCCAGTTCCGCGTCGTCGCCGTGGACGACGAAGGTCATGCGCGACAGGTCGTGCTTCTCGGTCTCACCGACGGCCAGACTCTCGATGTTGAATGCCCGCGAAGCGAGCATCCCCGAAATCTGGCACAGGACGCCCGGTTGGTTCTGCACCAGTGCCGATAGGACGTGACGCATGTCGGCGTTTTACGGCGACATCGTGGGGAGACAAGGAGACGAAGCGACGAGGAGCAATAAGTCTCCTCGTCCGCTCGTCGACAGTAGAATGTCCGCACGGAGGATTCTCATGCACGACACGATTCTGCAAACCGTCGGGCACACGCCGCTGGTGCGGCTGCGGCACGTCGCCGCCGGCGTCAACGTCCCGGTGTACGTCAAGTTCGAGGCGGCCAACCCCGGCGGCAGCGTCAAGGACCGCGTCGGCATCGCCATGGTCAACGACGCCGAGCGCAAGGGCGTCCTCAAACCCGGCGGCACCATCATCGAGCCCACCGCCGGCAACACCGGCGTCGGCCTGGCCATGGTCGCCGCCGTCAAGGGTTACCGCTGCATCTTCGTGATGCCCGACAAGATGGCCAAAGAGAAGATTCTGCTGCTCAAGGCGTATGGGGCCGAGGTCGTCATTACGCCGACGGGCGTCGCGCCGGATTCGCCGGAGAGTTACAACGGCGTCGCCGACCGGCTCGCCCGCGAAATCCCTGGCGCGTGGCGACCCAACCAGTTCGCCAATCTGGCGAACCCCGATGTCCACTACCGCACGACCGGCCCGGAGATCTGGCAACAGACCAACAACCGCATCACGGTGTTCGTCTGCGGCGTCGGTACCGGCGGCACGGCGTCCGGCGTCGGCCGCTACCTCAAGGAGCAGAATCCCGACATTAAGATCATCGGCGCGGACCCGGAGGGGTCGGTGCTGTCCGGCGACAGCCCGCGGCCGTGGAAGGTCGAGGGCATCGGCGAGGACTTCGTGCCGAAGACCTTTAACGGGCAGGTGGTCGACGAGTGGGTACGCGTCGGCGACGCGGAGTCGTTCCACGTGGCCCGCGAACTCGCGCAGAAGGAAGGGATGTTGCTCGGCGGGTCGAGCGGCACGAACGTGGCGGCGGCCCTGCGCTACGCTCGGCGGCTGACGGGCGACCATTTGGTCGTGGCCCTCGGCTGCGACACGGGCCGCAACTACTTGAGCAAGTTCTTCGACGACCAGTGGCTGGCCGAGAACAACCTGATCCAGTCGGCGCAGAAGGCGTTCACGCTCGCCGACCTGATGCGCACCCGCGGCCCGCGCGAGATGGTGTCCACGACGCCAGACGCGACCGTCGCCTCGACGATCGAACTGATGCAACTCCGCGGCATCTCGCAGTTGCCGGTCCTGGAGGACGGCAAGCCGGTCGGCTCGATCCAGGAAGTGACGCTGGCGCGGGTGCTGCACGACAACCGCGACCCGGCGACGATCCCGGTAGCGGAGGTAATGGCCAAGCCGCTGCCGGCCCTGGATGTGCGGACGCACCTCGACGAGGCTTATCGCCTGCTGATGGCCGGCAACAGCGGCGTGCTGGCGACCGCCGACGGCAAGGTGGTGGACATCGTGACGCGAATCGACCTGATTCAGTACTGGAACCGCTCGAAGCACGCACCGACGGGCAAGGCGTGAGGGGGCAACAAAGCGATGCCGACTTTCATGGAAGTCGGCATCGCTTGCCGTCTCGCCGCCCGGCTGATCCTGGGATACCTTGCCCGTACTCGCCCCGAAAGGACTCGACGCATGTCTGCCACCAACCCCGGCTTCGCCACCCGCGCCATCCACGCCGGGCAGGACGCCGATCCGGCCACCGGCGCGACCGTCGTGCCGATCTACGCCACTTCGACGTACACCCAGGCCGCACCCGGCAACCACAAGGGCTACGAATACTCGCG
>CAZNSL010000087.1:0-11425 GCA_964574975.1 uncultured Alcaligenaceae bacterium
TTGTGCGAACTGCGCGGCGAGCGCTTCGGCTGTCTTCAGTTCCGCAAGGTGGCGAACTGGTACTGCAAGGTGCTGAAGCCCGGCAAAGCGGTACAGCAGGTGATGGTCATGCTCGACACGATGGCCACGTTCAACGACATCGTGAGCCGACTGCGCGAACAGGGACCGCCGCCCGGATGGCAGGCCGGGGCCGCGCCGACGATACCGGTTCCGAAAGGTCCAATCGACAAGTGGTGACTTAGCGTTCCCAGGGCAAACGGTCGTCGGGACCCTCGTATCGCCAAGGTGTCTGGGTGCGCTGTAACAGCATGTAACTCTCGACGGCCAGCATGCCGAACAGAAATGCCGAGTATCCGCCAGCGGGGACGTAGGGGATGAATCCGTGCCCCCGGGCGCGGGCAGTCAACCCGTTGACACACAACAACCCCGCTACGGCAACGGACACGAGTAGTGACGCCCGCAGTCCGCCGCGCGGCGAGGCGTATCCGCACAACTCGCGGCAAACCTGCCCACCATCTAACGGCCAGATCGGCAACAGGTTCAGGAGCGGCCAATACAGGTTGATCGCGAACAGGTACCAAACGAAGTCCCGAGCGGCATCCGGCTGACGAGCGAGCCAGACGGGACCGACAAGGTACAGACCACCGATGATCGCACCATACAGCAGCAGTTGAATGGCGGGGCCGGCCAGCGAAACGAGAATCCGCTGCCACCGGTGGCGAACGTCGTTCGACCCAACGGCGAGACCGCCAAAACTGTATAGGACGATGTAGCCATCGCTGCCGAATGCCTTACCCATCCAGATGTGGCCGAACTCGTGGAGCAGAATCGACAGGAAGACGGCCACGACCCATACGAACAAACTCAGGAACGGGTTCGGGCTGTCGAGGGCGCTCCAGCCGAGGATGACGGTCAGGAGCCAGAAGAACGGATGGACGCGCACCGCCGTTCCGAACAGGTCGAAGTGGAGGTCGTAGCGCGTCTGTCCCGGTTCGAGCAACATCGGCGGTCCCTGGCGGGTACGGGTGGCGACGCGGGCATTCTCCCGCTGTGGCCGGGGTGCGGCAATGGCAGTTGGCCTGTCTGGCCGGTATCGTGACGGCATGGACCTGAACAAACTGCGCGACGAGTTCCCGGTAACCCGCCGCTGGGCGTTCTTCGATCATGCCGCGGTGTCTCCGCTGCCGCGACGCACGGCCGACTCGCTACACGCCTGGGCCGACGATATGCTCGCCAACGGTATCACCTGCCTGTCCGACTGGGTGCGCCGTACCGAGACGGCGCGCGAGCGAATCGGTACCCTCATCGGCTGCGACCCGCTCGACATCGCGCTGCTCAAGAATACGAGCGAAGGGATCGGCATCGTCGCCGAGGGCTATCCGTGGCGCGAGGGCGACAACATCGTCCTACCCGCCGAGGAATATCCGTCGAACCAGTACCCGTGGATCAACCTCGCCGACCGCGGTGTCGCGGTTCGCCAAGTGCCGAGCCGCGGTAATCGCGTCTCGATTGATGACCTGCGCGACGCTATGGACGGCCGCACCCGCGTCGTGGCCGTGAGCTTCGTTCAGTTCGCCAGCGGCTTCCGGTGCGACCTCGACGCACTCGGCGAACTGTGCCGCGATCGAGGCGTTGCGCTGTTCGTGGATGCGATCCAGGGATTGGGCGCATTGCCGATCGACGTGTCGCGCACGCCTATCGACTTCCTGGCGTGTGGCGGGCACAAGTGGCTGTGTGGGCCACAGGGCACGGCGTTCCTCTACATCCAGCGAAACTGGATCGAACGCCTGCGGCCGGTCGGCGTCGGCGCGCACAGCGTCGTCAACGCTTTCGACTATGGCACCATCGACTACTCGCTCAAACCGCACGCTGGCCGCTACGAGAGTGGCACGCTCAACTTCGGCGGCCTCGCCGCCCTCGGTGAAAGCGTCGGCCTGTGGTTGCAATACGGCGTCGCCGATACCGCGGAGCGCGTGAAACAACTGACGGACAGACTGTGCGAGCGGGCCGCGGCGGCTGGCGTCCGTATCTTCAGTAGCCGTGCGGGCGAGGATTGGTCCGGCGTCGTGTCGCTCGATATCGACGACGCCACGGCGGCGATGAAGCGCTGCCGGGACGCCGGCATCGTCGTCCGCGACCGCGGCGGTCGGTTGCGCGTCGCCCCACACTGCTATAACACGTCCGACGAGATCGACCGGTTGGTGGAGGTCCTTTCATGCCGCTGAACCCGCGCGTGGCCGTTTACCCCGGCACGTTCGACCCGGTCCACCTCGGTCACCTCGACATGATCCGCCGCGGGGCGCGGATGTTCGAGCGGTTGATCGTGGCCGTCGGCGTCAACCCGGAGAAGACGCCGTACTTCACCGGAGTCGAGCGCGTCGAGTTGCTGGAGCGTGTGACGGCCCCGCTCGGCAACGTGGAGGTACGCGAGTTCGACGGACTAGCAGTACGGTTCCTGCGCGACGCGCAAGCGATGATCATGCTTCGCGGCCTGCGTACCCTCAGCGACATGGAGTACGAGTTCGACATGTCGCTGACGAATCAGAACCTCGACCCGGAGATCGAGACAGTGTTCCTGATGGCCCAGGTCGAGTACTCTCACTTTTCGAGTACGCTGATCCGCCAGATCGGTGTCTTCGGCGGCGACCTGTCGCCGTTCTTGCCGCCGGAAGTGGCGGAAGCCGTGCGGATGAGGGTCCGGGAACGTGGGGATGGTGGCGAGCGCGATTCGCGCTAGACGCGCGCGCCTTCCTCAGACTCCCTGGCGAGGCGGCGCGTCGCGTAGCGCACGACGCCGGTGACGGCGTACAGCCAGAACAGGACCGCGAGCGATAGATCGCGGAAAAAGACGATGACGATGGCCGACGGCAGTGCCAGCGCCATCGCCCGCCGGCCGCCGCGAAGCATCTGCTTGGTCAGATGCGGGTACGGCACGGCCGACACCATCAATAGTGCCACAGCGAACGCGCCCAGCGTCGCCCAGGCTTCGAGGATCACGTGGATGACTTCGGTGTCGTAGGCTGGTGCGACCCAACTCAATTCGCCGCGAAGGACGGCCAGCGTGGCGACACAACCGGCCGCCGCCGGACTCGGCAGACCGCGGAAGCGCTTGCCGCCGCCGACGCCCTGGAACGCTTCGACGTTGTAGCGCGCGAGACGCAGGATCGCGCACATGAGATAGAGCGTCGCGACCGCGGCCAGCAGTTGGTGCATCCGCGGCTGATCCCAGCCGGGACCGATTTGGAGGAGCAGGAACGCGGGGGCCGCCCCGAAGCTGACCGCATCGCAAAGACTGTCGAGTTCCGCGCCGAAGTGGCCGGCCATTTTGAATAGCCGTGCGAAGTAGCCATCGAGGGCGTCGAACACCATCGCGGCGAGGATCAACCAGCCGCTGGCAGCCAACATGACCAGGTCGCTTTCGGGCGTCGAGCCGACCTTGCCGATTTTGCTGGCGTAGGCGATCGACGCCAGCCCGCAGACGGCATTGCCGAGCGTCAGCAGCGTCGGAACGATCACGACCTTGCGCGTGGCCATGCCACTATCGTAGCACTCCGCTGCCGGCCAAACAAGTTGCCCGTCAGTCGACCGGGTGCGCTGCCAGGAACGCCCGTAGCCGAGGGAAGAACTCGTCCGCCGGCTTACTTTCGTGGCGATCGCCCTCGACGCGCAGGAACTCTTTTGGCTCGTTGGCGGCCGCGAATAGCCGCTCGCCGCACACGAACGGAATGATCTCGTCGGCCGTGCCGTGGACGATGAACACCGGCCGGCGGATGTCTCGCAATTTGGCGACGTTGTCGTAGCGGTGCCGCACGAAATAACGGGCCGGTAGGAACGGGTAGCGCAACTGCGCCATATCCGGCACCGAGCTGAACGCCTTGTACAGGACCAGTCCGCGGCTGTCGTGGCGGTGGGCCAGTTCGGCCGCCATGGCTCCGCCGAGCGACCCGCCGAGTTGAAGGACCGCGTTCGCCGGAATGCCTTGCGTACCCGTCAACCACGACCACGCTGCCTCGGCGGCGGCGTAACAAGTCCGCTCGTACGGCTCGCCGGTACTCTTGCCGTAGCCGGGGTAGTCGTAGCACATCACGGAGGCATTCAGTTCCTCGGACCAGCGCATCATGCCCGGCCCGCGGTAGCTCAGGTTGCCGGCGTTGCCGTGCGAGTTCAGGACGACCATCTCCGCGCCTGGCCGCGGGAGCCACCAGGCGTGGATCGAATCGCCGGTCGCGGAAGTCAGGAACACGTCCTGAAACTGAGCCGATGGCGGGTCGCACCAGTCCTGGGCGGCCGTCTTCGGCCGGTAGAGGAATACGCGTTCGAGGGCCAGCAACACGATCAGCACCCCCACGTATGCCAGTGCGACGGCCCGCAGCCACCGCGCCCACCACGGCCAACGCTTCATGCGCATCGGGCGCACCTCCGACCCCAAAGGCCGAACGCGGCGATCATCCCCCAGCAACTCCACGGCAACCAGTCGCCGATCCGCGCGTAGATGCTCGTACGACGATCGAGTGGCACCTCTGCCGTTACGACTTCGAGGACGCCCTTCGACTTGGCCCACGTTGGCCCCGGCAGCGCGACGACACGTCCATCGCCGTCGACGACGGCCGAGATGCCGCGGTTGACCGCACGCAGGAGCGCCCGCCGACACTCGACGGCGCGGAACCGGCTGACGGCCAGGTGTTCCTCGTGTTCGCTGGTCGGATAGAACCAGCCGTCGTTGGTCAGGTTGACGAGGAAGTCAACCGGCGGCTTCGGCCCCGGTGCGACGTACTGCCGAGTCAGTTCGCCGTAACTGTCCTCGTAGCAGATCACCGCGCCGAAGGTATAAGTCGACCCGTTTGCGGCCGTGAACTGGAAGCGCGTCGCCTCGGTGCCCGGCGTGAGCAGGCACAGGTAGTTCTCGTCGTAGGGCGCGAACCGCCTCACCCACGGCCACTCTTCGCGCATCGGGACGTATTCGCCGAACGGGACGAGGTGCGCCTTGTCGTAGCGGCCGCGGCGGGTACCGTCGGCAGACATCAGCAGGGCCGTATTGTAGCGCCGCTTCGTGCCGACACGGTCGTAGGTGCGGGTATTGAGGCCGTACAGGACGTTCGTGGCGACGTAGTCCGTACGCTTTCGCAACAACTCGCGGGCGCTATCGCGCTCCCAGATGAGGTCGGGCGTGATCGGTGCGCCGTCGGCGATCTCGATGTCGTCTATCTCGAACGTCGTTTCCGGCCAAACGATCAGGTCGGGCTTCTTCTCGCGGGCTCGCTTGCTGAGAACGAACGTCTGTTCCTCAATGGACGGCGGTTTGCGGCCGTCGGCGCTGTTTTCCGCGGCGAGGCGGTCGCCTTGTGGGATGTCGGTCTGGAGCAGTGCGACCGTCGGTCCGGTAGCGAACTCGGAAGTCGCCAGCCGCCAGCCGCCGTAGCCGAACGTAGCCACGACTAGCGCGCCAACGCGGACGAGTTGTGGCCTCATCGGCCGCACGTCGGCGTACCCTAGCCGGTGGAACAACCACTCGGCGATGAGACCGTTCACTGCGGCAAGAACGAACGTCACCGCCCACACTCCGCCGATGTCGGCCACCTGAATCAACGCTAGGAAGCCGTGCTGCGAGTGACCGAGGAAGTACCACGGAAACCCGCCCATGAGCGTGCCGCGGGCGAATTCCAGCGCCGTCCACACCAGGGGCGTCGTGACGCTGAGCGGCAACCGCGTCCTCCCGTCCAGCCAGCGCAGCAGCAGCAGCGCCAGCGGGTAATACCACGAACACATCAGCGAGAGGCCGAGCCAGGAGTAGACCATCGCATCGTGGGCGACGCGCATCCACGAGATCGCCGGCAGCAAGAACAGGTAGCCACCGAGCCAAGCGAATAAGTAACGGCTCTTCCACCCCAGATCGGCGCGCACGAGCGTCAGCCACGGCACGAGGGCCACCCACGCCAGCGGTGCAAGGTTGACCGGGAAGTGCGCCAGCCACAGCATGAGAGCCGTCGCACTTGCGGCGGCCCCGCACCGTACGAACGGGTCGGCCCGAACATTGCGGCAGGCAGCGGGTTTGGCGAGCGTCTGCGAGGACATCGACGGTTTCCACATGTCACGGGCGTTCCAGGGCAAGCGTCGGCACCTCATCGCCGCCGCGGTAGGCGTTGTCTCCGGCCGGTAGCAAGACCAGGGTGTCGGCCAGAGTCAACGCCCGCAGGTCGGGTGAACCCAGCCAGGCCACCATCCGGACGCGGCCGGCGTCGCGTTTTGCCGGGTGATAGGTCGGGCGGTCGGTCCTGTATCGGAAGTCCTCGGCGAGTGGCATCCGCGTCCAGGTCGGGGCACAATCCGCCCGCCCTGCGAGCCGCCTGAGCGCCGGCTTGACGAACAGCTCGAAGCCGACGAACGAACTGACCGGGTTGCCCGGCAGCCCGAACACGAGTTGCCCGGCGGAAGCCGTGCCGAAGAACACCGGCTTGCCCGGCTTCATGGCTACCTTGTGGAAGTGAGCCGTCACCTCCAGTGCTTGCAGGACGCCCGGCACCAGATCGAGCTTCCCGGCCGAGACGCCGCCGGAGAGGATCAGTACGTCGGCCCGTAGCCCTTCGATGACGAGCGACCGCAGCGAATCCTCCGTGTCGCGGGCCACGCCGAGTTGTCGCGCCGATGCCCCCGCAAGTACGGCTTGGGCCGCCAGCATCGGCCCGTTCGAATTGCGGATCTGACCCGGTCCCGGCGACTCGTTCGGCGCGATCAACTCATCGCCGGTGGCGAGGACGGCCACTTCAGGCCGCGGCACCGCAATGAACCGCGGCTTACCCACCGTCGCCAGCAACCCGATCTCGGCGGCACCGACGGTGCTACCCGCCGGCAAGACGACTTGCCCGCGTTGCATCTCCTTGGCCCGCGACTGCACGTGCTGGCCGGGCGTGGCACCCGGCACGCGCACCCGCGCTCCGTCATCGAACAGCTCACACTGTTCCACCATGACCACCGCATCCGAACCGGGTGGCATTGGTGCCCCAGTCATGATGCGAGCGGCCTGGCCAGGACCGATTTCGACGGTCGCAGTGGTCCCCGCGGTTATCTCGGCGACGACCGACCGCTGCGGCTCCGCGTCGGCGGAACGCACGGCGTAACCGTCCATCATCGCTTTGTCGAACGGCGGCACGTCGATGTCGCTGACGACATCCTCGGCCAGAATCAGGCCCAGACTTGCGGGTGCGAGCGGTTGGAGACGCGGCTCGAGCGGCGCGGCGTGGCTGAGGACAATTTCGAGCGCTCGTTCGACTGCGATCATGTCGGAAAATGTACCAACTGAATCGCGTTCCCGCGAGGCGAGTCTGTCGGCTGGCGTCAGAGTCGCCTAAACTGGCGGGGTCCAACCACTGACGGGACGATCCGATGCGAATGGCGATTGTGGCTGCGTTTCTTGCGACGGCGGTGCGGGCGACGGCCCAGGACCCGACAGCCGTCATCGACAAGGCAATCCGCGTGACCGCGGACTCGGAGGAGCGGCTCGCCAAGCAGCGCTTCACCGTGCAGTCGGGTCGGGCGACGTTCGTCACACTCGGGGGCGATTGGGTGCTGACGCGCGAGGCCCAGTTCGCGTTCCCAGACCGCCTGCGCTACGCGGTCGATGTGAATCGTGGCGCGGCGGGACGGCTCGCGCTGGCGTACACGCTCAACGGCTTGAAGGGCTGGGCAAAAGAGACGACCGACACGCACGAGTTAGCTCCCGGCCAGTACCAGACTTTCCGCGAGGAGTTGAATTTCCACTACGTCACATCGCTGCTTCCACTCAAGGACAAGGCTACCAAGTTGACGGCGATCCCCGGCGCGACCGTGGACGGCAAACTGACCATTGGGGTCCAGGCCGAACGGCCCGGTATGCCGGGAGTGCAGCTCTACTTCGAGCCGGCGGGCAAGCTCGTCAAGGCGTCGTACAAGGCCACCGAGGCCGGCATCGCAGTCTTCAAGGAGTATGCCTTCGGCGGTTACAAGACGTTCGAGGGCATCCAGAAGCCGACGCGGACCGTCGTGTCGCAGAACGGCAAGAAAACCGAGGACTGGACCTTCGAGAACTACCGTTTCCCGCAGAACGTGCCCGACGCGGCCTTCGGCAAGCCGTAGCCGTCGCGGGAGACGGACGATGATCCGCCCACCATTCGTCGCTTGGCCCGGCTGGTTGCACGTCCGCGACTTTGTCGGGCTAGCCATTCCCGTGACGGTGTGGTTCCTGGCGATCTACAGCGTCTGCGACCTCGTGACTGGCTTCCGGCAGCGCCACCGCGTCCACTTTGACTTCGAACTGGCCATCCCATTCGTGCCAGCGAGCGTCGTCGTGTACGACTCCGTCTACCCCATCATGTGGCTCGCGCCGTTCGTGCTTCGGACGCGGCGCGAGTTGGTGGGCTACGCCGTCGCACAAGCCGGAGTCATCGCCGTCGCTGGCGTAGGCTTCCTGCTCTACCCCGCCGAACTCGGCTTCGCGCCGGATCCGGACGCCGGCGGCTGGACATTCCTCGTCGCGGCGACGAAAACGGCCGCTTTGCATTACAACCTCGTACCGTCGTTGCACGTCGCGCTCGCGGTTCTGACCACCTCAGCATACGCCACCCTTGCGAGCCCCGTTATCCGTGCCGCGCTATGCGCCTGGGCGGTGGCGCTGTCGGCATCCACGCTGCTGCTGCACCAGCATCACGTCATCGACGTTGCCACCGGCTGGCTACTCGGCCTGGCTGGGGCGTGGGGCTACCGCTGGTTCACGGCTTGAAAATCGCTGGCCAGCCCAGCCACGAATCCAGAGCCGTCGCCTTGACGTTGCCGGCCCGCACGCCACGGGCGAGGCACGAGCGCTCGTAGCTTGCCCAGCCGGATACTGTCGCATGGATCTCCGGCGGGCCGAGTTGACCTAGGCCACGGGCATAGCGGTAGTGCGGGTTCGCAGCCAATGCTGCGTCGAGAGTGGCTGTGTCCAGGACTCCTCGTGCGTCGCAGTAGAGACGGTAATGCGGTGGCCTAGCGTCGATGGGCACCAGCATGGCGAAACCGCTGACGCCGAGACGGTCGAGAACGTCGCGGACGAACGGCTCGCCGAGCTTCTCGCCGACGAGATCGCAGGTGCGATCCGCCTTGCCGATGAAGCGGACGAGTGGGCACCGCTCAACACGGCCAACGCACTCGACGAGATCGCGCAGGCGGTAGCGGTAGAGTCCGCCACCAGTCGTCAGTACGATCTCGTAGCGCCCACCAACATCCAACTCGTGCGACCAATACACCGTCCCGTCGTCTGCGAGGAATTCGAAGACGTGCGAACGAATCGCCAGGGCGGCTCCGTCGTAACCGACGAGCGGTACCGATACGACGCCCTCCGTTGCGAGTAGACCCTTCGGCTGAAGTTCGACGCCGGGCATAAGTGCCCTCAGTTCGGGTATGTATGCCGCCGATGAGGCGTCTGCCCAGCAACTGACGAGCGTCAGCCACGGCCACAAATCGCGGGCCGGCCGGTCGAGATCGGCGAGCAGCGCCGTCAGGAACGTCGGGCTCCAGACGGAGATAAGCGACAGGTCGCGTGCCCGTTTCAGGTGATCGAGCGTCGTGGTCCGAAAAGCGTCGATGTCGGCGATGCGGCTGACACCGTCCGGCACCGCGAGAAGCCGTCGTAGGGCGAAGCGTTCGAGCGTGCCGAGATACGCCGAATCGCTATCGAACCCGATCGGGATGCCGCCCGGCGAGCGGCGCGGGCCGCCGAGGGCCGGCGAGATCGACCAGTACGCGCGCCCACGCCGCACGGCCGGGCGGTGGCGGAATAGATCGTACACCCACACAGCCACCGCACACTGGAGTTGCCGGAGTCGCGTTGCGGTGAACGGAATCAGCTTCTCGCCTCCTGTGCTACCACTCGTCGGTTCGAGCAACACGACCGGCTCGGCCGTCAGCACGTTTGCCTCGCCGTCGCCGATACGGCGTACCGCGTCGTCGAAGTCGTCGGCCGTCGCCAGAGGCACCGCTCGACGATAGTCGGCCGGAGTCTGCAAACGAGCGAAATCGTACGCCCGGCCGAACCAGGTGTCGCGGTTGGCATGCAGTGTTTCGGCTAGCAGTCTCGTCTGCGTGCCGGCCACGTCGCGGCAAGCGCGACCGAATCGCCACGCCTCCGGGGCGCAGCTCGCCATCCACGCCGCATTCAGCAGGGCCGCGCTCACCCGCCGGCCGCTCGGATGACGCGCCACGCGGCCGGCGTGAAGTTCTCGCGCGTCAGCGGCGCGAGGCAACACAACTCGTCGCCGCGGGCGTGGCCGGGGTTGCGCTCAACGAAGAAGCGCACGAACGGATCGTGCAACCGTTCCGGCGTCAGGTTGGCGACGCCGGGTCGCAGCCGGTCGGCACCAGCTCGCACGACCCCAGACATCGCATCGTACCGCCGGTCATACTTGTGCGCCGCGGCCGCGTCAATCAGTTCTCGCACACACGATGGAGTCGTCCTTTCCGGGTACGGGTGGAACTCGCGGAAGAACACCGGCAAGAATCGGAACGTCTTGTATCCCTTCGAGGCGAGGAACCACCACAACGGCCCGCCGGTCGCGTCGATGAGTTCGATCGCCAGCCGCCCCCACGCACCGGCGAGCGACGAATCACCCCAATGGTCGCGGTCGATGATGGTGTCTCCGCTGAACAGGAACGCCGTGCCATCGACGCGAAAGAGCATCTGCGTCGAGAACCCGCACAAGGCCCCGTCCGCCGATTCGCGGACGAGGATCACCCACTGCTTCTCGCGCAGGTCGGCGTCGAATCGCTCGCGGCACAGGCCCTCGTAGTGGGCGTCCATGAGCGCGAACATGCGGTCGCGTTCGCCGGTGCCGAGGTCGCCGATCGGCACAGTTTCCGCGGTCAGTCTCATCTCACAGACACCCCAGTTCGAGGTACGACGGGCGGTCGTCGAGCCGAGGACGGTTGCCCCAGTGGACGAGGTACAGGTGCGTGACGTATTCGGCTGCGGCGCTGCGCCGCGCGACGGGTAACAACGGGTCGCGCTCGTGCAAGCCGAGCATCAGGAAACTCTCCGATGGGATCGAGCCACACGCCGCGTCGAGTAGGGCGCTGAATACCGCGGGGTCGTCGCCAGCCACCAGTGGGCACGTTGCCGTCAAATAGTTGACGTGGCCACCAGGAGGCGGCAGCGGCGGACGGCCTCGCCAGCGCGCCCAGGCGTTGTAGACCGGCCGCGACACGCCGAGCCAGCCAGAGTAACCGTTGACGACCGTCTGACGCATACCCTTTTGGTCCCAGACGCCGAGACAGCCGACGAGCGTGTCTCCGCGAAACGCGACCCACATCTCAACGTGTGACGTATCTCGCAATGGGAAAAACTGCCGCCGCGGGCCATCCGTAGCCCGGAGGTGTCCTGTAGGGGGGGACGAGTGGTGGGGGGACCCCCCCCCAACCA
>CAZNSL010000088.1:0-11393 GCA_964574975.1 uncultured Alcaligenaceae bacterium
GACCGTGCGTGGTTGGCGGAGTGGTCGGCCACACAGTCACGCGAGATCGGCTAGTTGCCGCCGTAGTTCGTCGGCCATCGGCTGCAAGTTCGCTTCGCGGAACAGTTCCAGATGCGTGCCTGGCAGTTCCGTGACTCGGACCTCGTCGGCCCAGCGGCCCCAACCCAGCTTCGGGTCGTCGAAAACTGCACCGGGCCAGTTCAGGCCGACCGCGGCCTTGAACAGCAACACTGGCCCGTCGAAGCGACGCTGCGGCTGGTAGTGCGCCTGGGCCGTCCGCAGGGCCGCCCACACCTTGCGCAATGCTTCCTGTTGCAACGAGTTGGCCCACTCGACGCCTGGCGGAGCTACGAGGCGGCTCAGACCGAGCCGGCGCAGAACTTTCTCGCGCAGATTGGTAAACCGCTGTCGAAGATAAGCACCCTTGGCTTGCCCCGTCAGCACGTTGCGGAGGTGGATCGCCATCCGCCGCGGCCACGCCATCGGCCGCGGGTAACCCGGCGCGAGCATATCGAACACCACCAGTGGCCCGATGTCGCGTCCGCGGGCCTGGAGTTGGACGGCAACCTCGTAGGCGATCAGCGCCCCAGCCGAATAGCCACCGAGTACGAGCAGCCCGCGCGGGCGTTCGTCCTCGATCTCCTCGACGTAACGAGCGGCGATAGCTTCGACGCGGTCGGGTGGCTCCTCGCTGCCATCGGCTCCAATGGCCTTGATGCCGTAGGCCGGGCGATCCTCACCGAGCAACCGGACGAACTTATGAAATGTGAAGACGTGCCCGCCGACCCCAGCGATCAGGAACACGGGCGGTTCGGCCCCCTCCTCGCGCAGCGGCACCAGACAGCGTTCCTCGCCGGCTTCCATTCGCCGCTGGACCGCCGCCGCGAGCGCTTCGACGGTCGGGCACTCGAAGAGAGCGGACAGCGGCAGGTTATGACCGAGTCGCGTCTGAAGCGCGGCCATCAGGATCGCTGCGAGGTACGAGTGGCCACCGAGGTCGAAGAAATCGTCCGTGACGCCGATGGGTCGGACGTTGAGTACGTCCTGCCAGACTTCCACCAAGTCGCGTTCGATCTCGTTGCGGGGCGGAACGGTACAGCGCGGTGCGGCCGAATCGGAGCCGGGCAGTCGGGCGCGGTTCACCTTTCCGTTCGGAGTCAGCGGGAGTTCGTCGAGCGCGACGAAGTGCGTCGGCACGAGTGCCTCGGGTAGCGACTCGCGAAGACGGCGACGGAGCCATTCGACATCGACGTTGGCCGGCACGACGTATGCGATGAGACTGTCGTTGCCGCCGCCCTCGCGACGTGGCGCGACGACCGCTTGCTGTACGCCCGGCTGACGTGCGAGCGCAGCCTCGACCTCGCCGAGTTCGATCCGGTGGCCGCGGATTTTCACCTGATGGTCGGCCCGCCCGATGAACGCCAGCGTGCCGTCGGCGCAACGCTTGGCGAGGTCGCCAGTTTTGTAGACCCGACCGGCAGCAAGCAGCTCGACGAACTTCGCCGTCGTTAACTCCGGCTGGCCGAGATAACCGCGGGCAACGCCGGCTCCGCCGATAGCCAACTCGCCAGCCACGCCGACGGGCAGCTCATGGCCAGCGGGGTCGAGAAGGTGGATCGTCGTGTTTGCAATTGGCCGGCCAATCGGTACTGGGCTATTGGTGTTTTCGACTCGATGCAGCGTACTCCAGACCGTTGTCTCGGTCGGGCCGTACAGGTTCCACACGGCCGACGCCCGTTCGAGCAGTTGCCCGGCCAGGTCCGCCGCCAACTCCTCGCCGCCGCACAGAGCAGTCAAGCCAGGGCTGCCATCCCATCCAGAGGCGACCAGCATCCGCCAGGTCGCCGGCGTCGCCTGCATCACAGTCGGTTTCGCCGTACGAAGTTTGCGCAGAAGTGCCCGTCCATCGGAGGCCGTGTCGCGGCCGACGAGGTCCACCGTCGCCCCGACGAGTAGTGGCAGCCATAGTTCGACGGTGTGAATGTCGAACGCGAGCGTGGTCAGGGCCAACATCCGGTCGCTGGCCGTCAGACCCGGTTCGCAGGCCAACGAGGTCAAGACGTTCGTCAACCCCGCATGTCGCACCATGACGCCTTTCGGCGTACCGGTCGAGCCGGAGGTGTAGGTGACGTATGCGAGGTCGTCGGGCGACACCGCGGGAAAGTCGGTCGGCTCATCGGTCGTGGCGTCGGGACGCAGGACGATGGCATTCGTCAGCGGCAAGCGGTCGGCGAGCGCGGCGTCGGCAATGACGACCGGAGCCATCGAGTCGCGGACGTAGAACGACAGCCGCTCGGCCGGGAAAGCCGGGTCGAGCGGCAGGTAGGCACCACCAGCCTTCCAGACGGCCAGCGCGGCAACCAACATGTCCGGCGTCCGCTCCACGAACAGCCCGACCGGCACGTCCGCCCCGACGCCGCGCACCCGCAGTACCCGCGCTAGGCGCTCTGCCCGTGCGTCGAGTTCGCCATAGCTCACCGCCACGCCGTCCCGTTCGACGGCAATCCGACCGGGGTCGCGCGCCGCCTGATCCGCGATCAACTCGTGGACGCATCGTGCTGGCACTTCCCGCACCGTCGCATTCCATCCGTCGATGGCCGCTCGCTCGGCGGCGGTCAGAATCGGTAGGTCGGCGACGGGCGTCTCGGGAGCCGCGAGTGCTGCTGACAGGATCGTCCGGAAATGCCCCGCGATACGACGAATGGCGTCGGCATCGAACAGGTCCGCGGCAAACTCGAAGGTGCCTGTCAGGCCGGCCGGCCCGTCGCCGATCCAAAGCGACAGGTCGAACTTGGACGTGCCGTTCGACACCGGTTCTGGCGTCCAGTGTCCACCGGGTACGTCAACCGCGGGCACCTCGGGACTGAAGCTAAACAGCACCTGAAATAGCGGTTGGTGGCCTGCATCGCGTTGTGGCCGCAGTTCGCGGACGAGGTGGTCGAACGGCACGTCCTGGTGTGCGAGACCGTCCTGCACCGCGCGCTTGACCCGCAACAGAAAATCGCGAAAGGTCGGCGCGTCCCCGACATCGGCTCGGATGACGAGCGTATTGAGGACCGGGCCGACCAGACCGTCGGTGTCTGGACGGTGCCGTCCACTGACCGGGACACCGATAGCGAAATCGTCCTGCCCGCAGAGCCGGGAGAGAAGTGCCTCGAACGCCGCGAGGAGTGCAACGAACGGCGTCACGCCCTCCCGCCGTCCGAACTCAACCAGCGACTCGCGGAGGTTATCCGGGAGCGTCAGTTCGACGGTGCCGCCGCGAAAACTCGCAACCTTTGGCCTGGCGAAGGTCGCTGGGAGGTTCAGCGGAACAGGTGGAGGCGTCAGTCGTTCGCGCCAGTACGACAGGAGACGCTCGTCCGGCGGCCCGTCGTGCCGACGGCAGTAATCCGCGAATCCCGCCGGCATCGGCTCAAGGCGCGGTTCACGGCCTCCCACTTCCGCGGCGTACAACTCCGCCAAATCGCGGATGAGAACGAGCATCGATTGACCGTCGGTGATGAGATGGTGCAACGACCACGTCAGAACGGCCTCGCCATCTGCGCTGCTCATGGCAGCAAACCAGAGCGGGCCGCGCTCGAAGTCGAAACCACCGGCCGGTTGCTCGGACGAGAGTTGGACCGGCGCGGGTGCATCGATGGTTTGCCACAGTTGGCCGTCGGCCTCAACGAACCACGTTCGTAAGGCGTCGTGTCGAGCCGAGAGTGCGGTGAACGCGCGCTCCAGTGCAGCCGAGTCGAGACGGCCGGCGAGGTGGAGGCGGTAGGTGATCGCGTACACGTCGGCGCTTTGGCCCAGGCGGTGCAGGAACCAGAGTTGCCGTTGGGCCGAAGACGCCGGCGCGAGCGATCCACTGTGGTTGGGCGCAATGGTCGGTTCATCGGCACTGACGGGACCGAGCGCGAGTCGGCAACCGGCGACGGTGGGGTTGCGGAAAAACGCCGCCAACGGCAGGTCGCGCCGCAGAAGACGCCGTACCCGTGCGGCGGCCTGAGCCGCCTTCAACGAATGCCCACCCAGGTCGAAGAAGTTGTCGTGGACACCAACGCGTTCGACGCCCAACACGTCCGCCCAGACACCCGCTAGTGCCACTTCGAGCGCGTCGCGCGGTGCCACGTAACCGTTGACCGGCGAGCCGCGGCGCGTCGGTGCCGGGAGTGCGGCACGATCCACTTTTCCGTTGTCGTTAAGCGGCAGCGCCGGCATTGCGACGACATGGGCCGGCACGAGGTATGGCGGTAAGCGATCGGCGAGGTACCGGCGCAGCGCGGCCACGTCCACGCTTCGGTTTGCAGCCGGCACGACGTACGCGGACAGTTCGCGTTCACCGTCCGCGCCAGCGACGGGAACCACGACTGTCGCAGCGATGGCCGGGTGCGCGGCGAGTGCTGCCTCGACTTCGCCCGGCTCGACGCGGAAGCCGCGTATCTTCACTTGCTGGTCGATACGGCCAAGCAGCTCGATGGTGCCGTCGGGCCAGTAGCGGGCGCGGTCGCCGGTGCGGTATAACCTCATCCCTGGTTCGGGCGTGCGAGTCCCCAGCGATGTGCCCCGTAGACCACTGCTGGGTGTGTGGACGACGAATCGCTCGGCCGTCAGATCGGGCCGTCCCCAGTAACCGTCGGCGAGGCAAACACCGCCGATGTACAGTTCCGCCGCAACGCCGATTGGAGCCGGCTGGCCGTGGTGGTCGAGCAGGTAGTAGCGCGCGTTGCGGATCGGCCGACCGTAGGGAATGCTGGTCCATGCGGGGTTTACTGCCCCGATACGGTAGTAGTTCGACCAGATCGCTGCCTCGGTCGCGCCGCCCAGGCTGACGACCTCGACACCAGGGAACGCGGCCCGAACCTTGTCCGGCAGCGCGACCGGAATCCAGTCGCCCGATAGCAGTACCAGGCGTAACGACGCCCGATCGCGTGCCTTGCCGAAGTGGGGTGCGAGTTGGGCGAGCAGCGGCGGGGCGCTGTCCCAGAGCGTAATCGGTTCGTCGGTTAGGATCGCGGCCAACTGCTCGGGGTCGCGCAGTTCCGAGCCACTGGCGACGCGCACCGATCCGCCGGCCGCGAGTACGCCGAAGATGTCGTACACCGACAGGTCAAAACAGAGCGACGTAACCCACAAGACGCGGTCGTCTGGGCCGACGTTGAAAGTGCGGTTGACCCAGTCGAGTGTGTTGACGACGGCCCGGTGCCGCATCACCACGCCCTTCGGCGTGCCGGTGGAGCCCGATGTGTAGATGACGTAGGCCATCGCCTCAGGGCCGATTTCGCACGGCGGTCGATCCGCGGAATGCAGCGACACCGTTGGCCAATCGGCGTCGATGCACACGACCGGAGTGGCCACGTCTGGCAGTCGTTCGAGTCGCCGCACTTGCGTGACCAGGGCAGCGGCCTGCGTGTCGGCGAGTATGAATGCAATCCGTTCCTTCGGGTACGCGGGATCGAATGGCACGTAGGCCGCCCCGGCCTTCAGGATGCCGAGGACGGCGACCACCATATCGGCCGAGCGGTTCATGCAAACGGCGACGATCCGCCCCGGCCCGATGCCCAAGCCGCGCAGGTGCCACGCAAGGCAATTCGCCCGCGCATCGAGTTCGCGGTAGGTCCACGCGACGCCTTCGTGGATCACCGCAGCCGCGTCCGGCGTTCGAGCGACCCAGTCTTCGAAGAGGTGATGGACACACTTTTGGGAGGGGTAGTCGCCGGTCGTGTCGTTCCACGCTGCCCGCTGCGCCCGTTCGGCATCGGTGAGCATCGGCCAATTGCGTAGCGGACGATCGGCGAACGCCGGGGCGTTGACGATCAATCGCGCAACGTGGTCGAGGAGGAGTTTGGCGGTGCCCGCTTCGACGCGGCTGCCATCGTAGTGGAGCCGCAGTTCCAGTTCGCAAATGCCGGCCGCCGCGGCCAGAGCAAAGGCGTAGTGCGGACTCTCGTGCAGTTCGACAGAACGGTTTTCCCACGACCCACCGAGGCCGCGCATCGCCTCGTTGAGCCGGTAGTTTTCGACGACGACGATCGTCTCGTAGAGCGGCGATCCGGCAGGTACCTCAGACCACTCCTGAACCGCCGTCGGTGGTGCATGGTCGAACGGCCGCACGTCGAGCGACTTCCGCCGTATTACCCGCAGAAAGTCGTCGAGCGGTCGTTCCGGGTCCGGCTTGGCGCGGATCGGCAACGTGTTGATCAGCAAGCCGACCGTGGACGCGACGCCGTCGATCTCCGGCCGCCGGCCGGATCGCGTCGAACCAAAGACGACATCGTCCTGGCCAGCATACCGGCCGAGGGCGACGGCCCACGCGGCTTGCACGATGGCGGCAAGTGTCAGGCCACGTTTGGCGGCGAAAGCGGCGATTGGTGCGATGGGGACATGGGCCGCAACCGAGTTGCCACCGGTGTCCGACTGCGGTCGGATATCTGGCAACGGCGTCGGCGATTGAAAGCCACGCAGCATGTTGCGGTAGTACGCCTCGGCACCGTCGAGCGGTTGCCCGTCTAGCCACGCGAGGTGGTCCGCGAACGGCCTGCCCGGCACGATCGACGGGTGCGTATCGTCCCGAAAGGCTTCGTAGGCCGCGAATGCGGTTTCGAGAACGATGCGGTGCGACCGCCCGTCGAGCAGGGCATGGTGAAATGTGAATACGAGTCGACAGTCGTTGGTGCCGATGCGGACGAGCGCCGCACGAGCGAGCGGTGCCGATGCCGGATCGAAGCCACGGGCGCGGTCCTCGCCGAGCCAGTCGGAAAACGTCGCCGCGTCGGCATCGAACGCGATGAACGGCAATTCGACGTTCTCGACGACTTGGGCGGTGGCACAGCCGTCCTCGTCGCGGGCAAACGTCATTCGCATCGCGTCGAACCGCGAGGCGACGAACTGCCAGGCGTGATGCATCGCCGCAACGTCCACCTCCTCCGGCAACGCGACGACCAGTTGCTGCACGTACAGTCCCGCGCCCGGCGCGAGCTGGCTGTGGAAGACCATCCCTTCCTGTGACGGCGTCGGGGAATAGGGGCGGACGGCCGTGGTCACGACTCGGCCCCCTCTTCACCGGCCCGTGTGGTCCGCACCCATGCCCGTTGCGGCCGGACGAGGAACGCGACGTATATCGGCAGTTTGCCGAGGACGTAGCCCGGCACGGCGAGCAAGGTCGCCAAGGGCAACGTCGCACGCCCGTGCTTAGCCCATGCAACCAGTAGCGCCAAGATCGTCGCGACCGTTGCACCGGTAAGCAGCGCCACCGGCACGACACTCCCACCAGCGAGCCAGCGCATCGTTGTTAGTACGAGCGCGATCGCGACGACGAGTGCGAGAATCGACAGAGGAGGCACACCGAGTTCGAGCGCCAAGCCGAACAATGCCGGCCTCCGTTGGCGGATCGCGTGCCACATCAGGCGCGGACATTGCGAAAGTAGCGTCCGCAAGTGGCCGTGTTCCCAACGCGTTCGCTGCACTGCTGCCGCCCGACCGCCGGTAGGCAGTTCGCCACCGACACGAGCCGCCGGCAAATACCGCGGTGGGTAGCCGGCAACCGCCAGATCGACGCCGAGTCGCATGTCTTCAACGATGTTGCCACTGGCCAGCGGTACGCCCTGCAGTGCGGCATAGTGGAACGCCATGCCAGTGCCCGTGAGCAGGCACGGCAGGCCAAGCCGATCGAGACCGGCCGGCCGTACCACGTTTTTGAGGCGGAAGGCAAAAGCGGATATTCGGCTGCGCGGGTCGGCGTCCGCTGGCGGGTCGAGTGTGTATCCGGCCTGTGCCGGCCGGCCGGTAGCCGCAACGGCTCGCACAAGCGCGTCGAGCGCGCCCGCCGGGACGCGGCAGTCGGCGTCGATCACTACGACGACTTCCGGCGGATTGCCAGCGAGTTGTGCGAGCCCGAATGCAAGGGCGTACCCTTTGCCGCGGTGCTCGGGGTCGGTGCGTTCGATGGCGTCGGCCCCCGCGCGGCGCGCGATCTCAGCTGTGCGGTCGGTGCAATTGTCGGCAACGACGAGGATGCGGTCGCCGGGTGCCAGTTGCGGCGTCAATTCGGCCAGCGTGGCCGCCAAGCCGACCTCCTCGTTGTGAGCGGGGACGAGGACCGCACAGCGGACGCGGTTGCACGTCGGGGCACGACGGGCCGGCCAGAGGCTTGCAATGCATTCGGCCGCAACGACAGCGAGCGGCGCGGCAAGCGCCAGCGCGAGGACGACTAGGATAAGATCGACGGCGGGCATTCGAGGGTACCCGGTGGCGCGTTGTTCAAGTGTAGGTTACACTTCGCCGCCGTGCGCCGGAATGGAAACCTAAGCCGGCCCTTCGGTAACGGCGGACACCCTCGTGGAACTCCGCGGTCGCCACCGAGCCGATTCAACGCGCCGTCGGCACCGTGGCGAATAAGCCAGCCAGCTTTGCGGCCTCCGTTCGGATGTCGTGCCGCCAAGCGACTTGGGCCGCACCGGCGCGGCCCATCGCATCCAACCGCGCCAGTGGCGACTCGACGACCTCGCGCAAGGCGATGGTTAGCGCCTCGATGTCGCCAGCCGGCACGACCCAGCCGTGTTCACCATTTTTCACTAGTTCCGGGATGCCGGCCACGAACGTCGTCACGACGGGTCGACCGAGCGCCATCGCTTCCATCAACACGACGGGCAACCCCTCCGCGAAGCTCGGTAGTACCATCGCGCGGGCGGCGAGAATTTCCTGTCGCACTTGCGCGCCCGTCACCCATCCGGTGATGCGAACGCGATCCGTGAGTTTGTGCCGAGCAACAGCCGCTTCGACCTCCCGGCGCATCGGCCCATCGCCGGCCAAGACGAGTTCGCACGGCACACCAGCGGCCGCCAGACGGGCTACTGCTTCGATGAGCAACAGTTGCCCCTTTTGCTCCGTCAACCGACCAACGCACACGATTCGTGTCTCGGCCGGAACCGGCGTCGACTCGACTCCGAGGAAATGGGCATCCAGGCCACAGTGGACGACGTGAACTTTCGGCCAGTGCGCCGCCTCGCACCAGCGGTACAGTTGACTGCGGCCGAACGAACTGATGGCGACGACGAAGGCCGACGATGCGATCTTATTGCCGAGGCTCAACGCATCCGGCCGGTCGAATTCCTCTGGGCCGTGGACGGTGATGCTGTACGGCGGTCCACCGAGTGCCCGTGCGAATGCTGCCACGGTGGCCGCGTTCGTGCCGAAGTGGGCATGGACGTGCGTCGCATCACGCTGTGCGAGCATCCGCACGAACGCGCATGCTTCGGCCAGGTAGATGAGGTGTCGGATGACGCCACGATCCGATCGCCGCCCGTAACGAACCGTCCGTCGCAGCGCCCGCCAAAAGGCGACTGGCCGGATGAACAACATTCGCAGTGTCGCGGCGAACAGCCGGCCAGGGCCGAGCGCGACGAGGGCCGTCGTTTTAGCCCGTTCCGCGATGTCGGCCGGATCGACCGCGTCGAGGACGGGTCGTAGGGCGAACCGCTCGACCGAAATGCCTTGCCCTTCCAGCGCGGCGATCTCGCGGCGGATGAAGCTGTGGCTAACGTGCGGATAGTACGGAGCGATGTACGCAACCTTCATGGGCGTCGATCTAGGACCCGGCGCGCGGTGCGGCGAGCTTTGCTCCTTGTCGCGGCCCGTTCGCGTTTCCATAATACCCGTTCTAACTCCGACGAACGCTGGTCCGCCGGGCCGGAAGGGTATTGTATCATGGAAACCGTCACGCTCGCCTCTCAGCCGCGCAAGGGCCGCGGCAAGCGGGCCGCTAAGCAGCACCGCAAGGACGGGCTGATCCCGGCCATCCTGTACGGCCACAAGGAATCCGTCGAGAGTGTCCTGCTGCCGCGGAAGGAATTCGAGACGGCCCTACGGCACCACGTCCGTATCGTCGATCTCGCGGCCGGCGGCAAAACGGAAACCGCGATCATTCAGGAAGTCCAGTACGATCACCTCGGCAAGGAGGTGTTGCACGTGGACTTCAAGCGCGTCTCCAAGGATGAACGCGTCACCGTGACGGTCCCCGTCGAATTGAAGGGCACGGCTCCTGGCCAGAACGCGGGCGTCCTCGAGCAACCATTGCACGAACTTGAAGTCGATTGCTTGGCCATTAACATCCCCGAATCGATCAAGGTGAACATCAGCGCCCTGCAAATCGGTGAGGCGATTCACGTCAAGGACGTGCCGCTGCCGGAGGGCGTCGTCTGCCACGACGACCCGGACGCCATCATCGTGCAGGTGAAGGCCGCCGCCGCCGAGCCGGAACCGACCGCCGCCCCGGCCGAAGGCACTGGCACCGAACCCGAAATCGTCGGCCGGCGCGTGAAGGAAGAGGAAGCGGAGGAATAGCGAATTTGGGATTTCCGATTTGAGATCTCAGATTCCAGACGGCATGAAGGTGATCGTCGGCCTCGGTAACCCCGGACGGCAGTACGCGGCCACGCGGCATAACGTCGGGTTCGACACCGTCGACCTGATTGCGGCCGGGCCGGGCGTCGAGCCGTTCCGGTCGCGATTCCAGGCCCAGGTCTCCGAGATGAAGGAAGCCGGTGAGGCCGTACTGTTGGTCAAGCCCGAGACGTTCATGAACCTCAGCGGCCGTAGCGTGCGGCAGGTCGTGGACTTCTACAAGCTCGACCCGGCCGCCGATGTGCTGGTCGTCTGCGACGACATCGCACTGCCGCTCGGCAAACTGCGAGTGCGGGCGTCGGGCAGTCACGGTGGGCACAACGGACTGCGGAGCGTTCAGGAGCAGTTCGGCGCGCCGGACTACGCCCGGCTGCGGATTGGAGTGGATGCCCCTCGCGGCGACCAAGTGGATTACGTGCTAGGCCGTTTCAAGCCGTCGGAGCGGCCGGCTATTGAGGACGCCGTGCGGCGGGCGGCCGAGGCAGCGCTCGTGTGGGTCCGCGACGGAATCGCGGTCTGCATGAACCGCTTCAACGGCGACCCGGATGCCCCGAAGAAGCCGAAGAAACCAAAACCGGAAGCGAACGACCAACCGAAGTCCAGCCCCCCCGCGGCGGGCGGCACAGACCCCAAGTGAGTGGACGATGCCAGTCAACGACTACGAATGCCTGATCATGCTCGACACCTCGAAGGTGGCGGGCGACCTGCCGACCGCCGTGCAGCAGATTCACACCATCTACGAGAAGCACCACTGCGAAGTGCTGGCCAGCCGGCCGTGGGACGAGCGTCGCCTGTCGTATCAGATCGGCAACCAGAAGAAGGCGCTCTACTACCTGACGTACTTCCGCAGCGAAGGCAAGAACATCGACGGGATCGAGCACGACTTCCATCTCAACGAGTCGATCATGCGACACATGATCCTCAAGATCGAGCCGAAGTGGGCCGAGAAGATGCTGGAACTGGCCAAGGACGAACACGCCTTGGCCCTCCAGGCTGTCGTCGAA
>CAZNSL010000089.1:0-11292 GCA_964574975.1 uncultured Alcaligenaceae bacterium
TGCATCAGTTGCAGCGCCCGCTGCGTCAGGTACTCGCGGTACTCGGCGTCGGCGACTTCGGCGGTGTCGTCCGGCACCGGTGGGTCGCGGTCGCCGAGTTCGTCCGGCGGGGCCGCTCGCCGCAGTTTCGCGCGGCACTTGTTGGCCGTCAGCGTCCACAGCCAGCCGCGAAAGCGCTTGCCCGGCCGCACCTCGAACGAACGTAGGTCGCGCAGCAACCCGACGAAAATGTCCTGCACCACGTCGGCGACATCCGCATCTTGCAAGCCGAACTTGCGGACCCAGTAATACAACAATGGCGTGTACAACTCGACGAACCGCTGCCACTCCGGCCCGGCGTCGGACCGGGCCAACCGCTCCAGCAGGCTGACTGGCGTCGTGTGCATGACAGCGTGGCTTGCGTCTGCCCCCCGTTGTCCGTATTTTGGCCCCGACCCGGTGATTCGCAAGTAGGCGGGCCGCTCCTGGTGACGGTGTGCGTTCCCCCCGCCTGCCCGTAAGGTGGCCGCATGTCCCTCACGGATGCCGTGTACGCCCTGCCTGCCGGACAGGCGGCGTGTTTCGCCCTCGCTCTGGCGGTGGCGTTCGGCTTCGAATTCATCAACGGCTTCCACGACACCGCCAACGCCGTCACCACCGTCATCTACACCCGTACACTGCGGGCGACGCCGGCCGTCTTCTACTCCGCGGTGATGAACTTTTTTGGCGTCATCCTCGGCGGCACCGGCGTCGCCTTCGGCATCGTCAACCTCCTGCCGGTGGACCTACTCGTTGCATCCGACTCGTCGGCGGCCCTGGTCACGGTGCTGGCGCTGTTGATCGCCGGTGTGGCCTGGAACCTCGCCACGTGGTACGTCGGTATCCCGGTCAGCAGTTCGCACACGCTGATCGGCTCGATCCTCGGCGTCGGCCTGGCCCGCGGTCTGCTCACCGGCAACGGGGCGGCCGGCCTGAACTGGGAGAAGGTCGCGGAAACCGGGCTGGCCCTGATTATTTCTCCGCTGGCCGGCTTCGTCGGGTCGGCCGGCCTGTTGCTTCTGATGAAGCGGACGATCCGCGAACCGCGCCTGTACGTTCCGCCGTCCGGCGACGACCGGCCACCGCGCTGGGTCCGCGGCGTCCTGATCGCCACCTGCGGCGGCGTCAGCTTCGCCCACGGGTCCAACGACGGCCAGAAGGGCATGGGCCTGATCCTGTTGGTGCTGATCGGCTTTCTGCCGGCCTACTACGCCCTGAACACCAACCGACCGGCGCGGTCGCAGGCCGTCGTCGCCGCGCTGCCGCAGGCCCGCGAGGTGTTCGCCCGGCGAAGCGGCGAGTTCCCGCACGCCGCCGCCGACCTCGACGCCCTGGAGCGCGAGTTGACCGGCCTGGCGTCGTTCGCCGACGTGCCGGCAGACCGCCGCTGGGAGGTCCGTCAGGCCATCGCCCGCATCACCCGCTCGCTCAAGGCCGCCGGTGCCCCGGAGTCGCTGCGGGCGAGCTTCTGCTCGGCCGTCGAGTTCGTGCCGCTGTGGGTCGTGATCGGCGTGGCGGTCGCCCTCGGCGTCGGCACGACGGTCGGCTACAAGCGCATCGTCGTGACGGTGGCGGAGAAGATCGGCACGACGCACCTGACCTACGCGCAGGGAGCCGCGGCCGAGACGATCGCGGCGGCGGCCATCTTGCTTGCGGACGCGGCCCACGCCCCGGTGAGTACGACGCAGGTGCTGTCGAGCGGCGTGGCCGGTACGATGGTCGCCAACGGCAGCGGCGTGCAGCACGAAACGGCCCGCCGCATCCTGCTGGCCTGGGTGCTGACGTTGCCGGGCACGGCCCTTCTCGCCGGCGCGCTGGCCTCCCTCGGCTGGTGGCTGGTGCGCTAGGCCGCACGTTTGAGCCCGACGCGCCAGCGAGGGAGGACGGCATTCCCCCTCGCTGGCGCGTCGGGTTCAAACGTGCGGCCGCAACTATTGGAGCACCTTGTCGCCGCCGACCGCCACGGTGACAATCCACCCACAGCCACGTACCCGCCCACATCGGAGGGGAACGATCCATGCGCCGCTCGTTGTTGGCCTGTCTGCTGACCGTAGGGGTGGCCCACGCCGACCCCGGCACGCCGCACCTGCTCCAGCGGCCGGCCGTGAGTGCCGACCGCGTCGCCTTCGCTTACGCTGGCGACCTCTGGACGGTCGAGCGGGCCGGCGGTGCGGCCCGACGCCTGACGGCCGGCGTCGGTCTCGAAAGCTACCCGGTCTTCTCGCCCGACGGTAGCCAGGTCGCTTTTGCGGGCGATTACGAAGGCAACCTCGATGTCTACGTCGTGCCGGCTACCGGCGGCGTGCCGCGTCGGCTCACCCACCACCCCGACCCCGACGCGCCGGTCGGCTGGACGCCCGACGGCAAATCCGTCGTCTTCCGTTCCTCGCGCGCCAGCTACGCCCGTTTCCTGCGCCTCTTCACGGTCCCCGCGAGCGGTGGCCAGCCGACCGAGTTACCGCTGCCGCAGGCCGAGGATGGCTCGCTCTCGCCCGACGGCAAGCGCATCGCGTACGTCCCGCTGTCGAACAAGCCGCAGTTCCCCGGCGCGTTCCGACCCGTGCGCAACTATCGCGGCGGCACCGCCTCGCCGATCTGGATCGCCGACCTGTCCGACTCCGCGATCACCAAGGTGCCGCGCACCGACTCCAACGATTTCAACCCGATGTGGGTCGGCGGCACGGTCTACTTCCTGTCCGACCGCGACGGCCCGACCACGCTGTTCGCTTACGACCCGGCCTCGAAGGCGATCCGCCGCGTCCTCGAACCCAACGGCAACGACATCAAGTCGGCGTCGGCGTGTCAGGACGCGATCGTCTTCGACCTCTTCGGCGAGTTGTTCCTCTTCGACCTGAAGACCGAGAAGGTCCGGCCCGTGCCGGTGCGCGTCGAGGCCGACCTGCCGAGCGTGCGGCCGAAGGTCGAGAAGGTGGCGAAGTCGATCCGCAGCGCGAGCCTGTCGCCGACGGGCGCGCGGGCCGTGTTCGAGGCTCGCGGTGAAATCCTGACCGTCCCGGCCGAGAAGGGCGATATCCGCAACCTGAGCAACGCGCCCGGCGCGGCCGACCGCGACCCGGCCTGGTCGCCCGACGGCAAGTCGATCGCGTACTTCACCGACGAGTCCGGCGAGTACGAGCTGAAGATCGTGCCGCAGGACGGCCGTGGCGCGGTCAAGAAGTTCAAGCTCGGCGACGCCACGTCCTTCTTCTATGGCCCGACGTGGTCGCCCGACGGCAAGAAGATCTCCTACGGCGACAAGCGGCTGCATCTGTGGTACATCGACCTGGAGACGGGCAAGTCCACCAAGGTGGACACCGCCCCGTACGACGACGAGGTGCCGGTCGCGGCGTCGTGGTCGCCGGACAGCAAGTGGCTGGCGTATCCGCGGCAGCTCAAGAACTACCTCTCGGCGATCTTCGTCCATTCGCTGGAGGCCGGCAAGTCGTTCCAAGTCACCGACGGCATGAGCGACGCGCGTCACCCGGCGTTCGACAAGAGCGGCAAGTACCTGTTCTTCACGGCCAGCACCGACATCGGCCCGTCGGTCGGCTCCGGCATGTCGGTCCTCAACCGCCCGGTGACGCGCTCGGCCTACGTCGTCGTCCTGAACGAGGACGACCCGTCGCCGCTCGCTCCGGAAACCGGTGACGAAGGCGCGAAGCCCGACGACAAGGAGAAGGGCAAGGACAAGGAGCCGGGCAAGAAGGAGACGCCGAAGGTCAAGATCGACACCCACGACCTCGATCAGCGGACGCTGGCGCTGCCCCTGCCGCCGAAGAATTACCTCGACCTTCAGGCCGGCAAGGCCGGCACGATCGTCCTCGTCGAAGGCCCGGCCGTCTTTTCGCCGGAGGCCGACGGGCCGCCGTCGATGGCCCTCCGCCGCTTCGACCTGACGAAACGAAAAGGCGAAAAGCTCGTGGACGGGGCAAACGGCGCGGCGGTGTCCCACGACGGCGAGAAGTTGCTCTACCGCGTCGGCGACGACTGGTTCATCGCCGGCACAGGCGCGCCGGCCAAGCCGGGCGACGGAGCGCTGAAGCTCGACGGGTTGGAGGTCCGCGTCGACCCGAAGGCGGAGTGGCGGCAGATCTACCGCGAGGTGCAGCGCGTCGAACGCGACTTCCTGTACGACCCGAACTTCCACGGCTACGACCTCGCCGGCGCGTGGGCCAAGCACGAGCGCTACCTGGAGGGCGTGGGCAGCCGGCACGACCTGAACTACCTGCTCGACGAATTGCTGGCCGGCCTGAGCCTCCAGCACGTCTACCTGCAGGGCGGCGACGTGCCGCGGGCCGAGAGCCGCAAGGGTGGCCTGCTCGGGGCCGACTACGCGGTCGAGAACGGCCGGCACCGCATCACCAAGGTCTACCGCGGCGAAAGCTGGAACCCCAGCCTGCGTGCCCCGCTGACGCAGCCGGGGACGAA
Source organism: uncultured Alcaligenaceae bacterium (assembly GCA_964574975.1). GTDB lineage: Bacteria > Planctomycetota > Planctomycetia > Gemmatales > Gemmataceae > JAXMAS01. The sequence continues at coordinate 4,447 of CAZNSL010000089.1, forward strand.
CGTCAAGGAGGGCGAGTACCTGTTGGCCGTCAACGGCCAGGAACTCCGCGGCGCGGACGAGGTGTACCAGCCGTTCGAGGGGACGGCCGGCAAGCAGACGGTGCTGAAGGTCGGCCCATCGGCCGACGGCGCGGGCAGCCGCGAAGTCACCGTCGTGCCGGTCGGCAGCGAGCGGGCGCTCCGCAACCTCGCCTGGGTCGATGCCAACCGCAAGGCCGTGGACAAGCTGACCAACGGCAAGGTGGCGTACGTCTATCTGCCGGACACGGCCGGCGGCGGCTACACCCGCTTCAACCGCTACTTCTTCGCCCAGGCTGGCCGCGAAGGCGTGGTCGTGGACGAGCGGTTCAACGGCGGCGGCCTGTTGGCCGACCACGTCATCGACTACCTGAAGCAGCCGATCCGCAACTACGCGACGACGCGGCAGGGGGCCGACCAGCAGTTCCCGACCTCGGCCATCCCCGGCCCGAAGGTGATGCTGATTAACGAGCAAGCCGGCTCCGGCGGCGACTACCTGCCGTACGCCTTCCGGCAGGCGGGCCTGGGGCCGCTCGTCGGCAAACGCACCTGGGGCGGCCTGGTCGGCATCGGTGGCTACCCGCAGCTCGTGGACGGTGGCGGCGTGACCGCGCCGCGCTGGGGCATCTGGTTCCCCAACGGCCGCTGGGACGTGGAGAACCGCGGTGTGGCCCCGGACATCGAGGTTGAGTTCGACCCGAAGGCGGTGCGGGCCGGCAAGGACCCGCAACTGGAGAAGGCGGTCGAACTTGTGATGACGGAACTGAAGCGCTACCCGGTCACGCACCCGCCGCGGCCGCCGTTCCCGAACTACTACAAACCGGGCACGAAGGAGCCGGGCGAAGGGAAGTAGTTCGTCCCACCCTACAAAACTCAACCGATCGCCAGCACGATCTTGCCGAACTGGCCCGACTTTTCCATGTGCCGATGCGCTGCGGCCGCGTCGGCCAGCGGGAACACCCGGTCCACCACCGGCCGCACCGACCCCGTCGCGTAGTGGGCGAGCATCGCCGCGAACTCGCGCGGCGTGCCCATCGTCGTGCCCAGTAGGCTCAGTTGCTTCCAGAACACCCGTCGCGTCTCCAACTGCTTCACCGGCCCCGTCGTCGCGCCGTAGGTCACGATTCGGCCACCCGGTCGCACGACCTCCACGGTCTTGCCGAGCGTCTCACCGCCGACCGAGTCGATTACCGCGTCCGGCCCGCCATCGGTCAGGGCCACGATCTCCTTCGCCCAGTCGCCGGTGCGATAGTTCGCCCCACCGTCGGCCCCGTGCTGCTTCGCCCGCGCCAGCTTCTCGTCGCTGCCGGACGTGACGACCACCCGCGCCCCAAGCGACTTGGCGATCTGGAGTGCGAACATCGAGACGCCGCCGCCGATGCCGGTGACGAGGACGCGTTCGCCCGGCTTCACCCGCGCCCGCGTGACGACGGCCCGGTAGGCCGTCAGCCCGGCCAGCGGCAACGCCGCAGCCTCCTCCATCGACCAACCGGCCGGCAGCGGGTGGACCTGCCCGGCCGGCACCTTCACCAATTCCGCGTAGGTGCCGTCGTCCGGTAGGCCGAGGATGCGGAAGTTCGGCGATTGCACGCGCTCGTCGTCGCCCCAGTCCAGGCCCGGGTTGATAACGACCGTCTGGCCGACGAGCGTCGCGTCCGCGCCGGCTCCAACCGCGGCCACTTCGCCGGCCCCGTCGGAGCCGAGGATCACCGGCAACTTGATGCCGGCGTACAGCCCTTTGCGGATCCACACGTCGCGGTGGTTGAGCGCCGCCGCGCGGAGGCGGACGACAACTTCGCCCGGCCCCGGCGTCGGGTCGGCGACGGTTTCGAGGTGCAGGTTCTCGGCCGGACCCAATTCGCGCAGGACGACGGCTCGCATGTGCGGTGACTCCCCGGAGGTGGCGGACGGACTGGCGGGTGCAGTAATTGTTTGTGGTGGCGCTGGGCCGGGTGCCATGCTTGCCGCTTTGGGCAAGCATGTCTTCGCGCCGTCCCATGCTTGCCCAAAGCGGCAAGCATGGCACCCACCACAATCCGTTACCGCACCCGGACTGGTCCCGTCATCATATTGGCGTCCTCAAACCGGCGGCGACTCGTTAGACTGCCCGAATGCACGTTGCACTGGCCTGCCCCGATTTCGTCGGGCACCTGAACCCGATGACCGCCTTCGGCCGGGCGCTGGCCGACCGCGGCCACCGCATCAGTCTCGCTTGCTCGCCGGAGTTCCGCCGCATGGCCGACGCCGCCGGCCTCGGCTTCATACCACTGGGTCAGCGCGAGTACGACGACGGATCGTTCGCCGCCGACCGCCGGCACCTCGGCCAGCTCAGCGGCTTCAAGGCACTGCGCTTCACCGCACGCCTGCTGACCCAGGGTTGCGAGATCGCCCTGCGCGATTTGCCGGATGCAATGGGCGACCACGGCATCGACGCGGTCGTCAGCGACCAGGTGTTGCCCGGCGCGGCGTGCGTGGCCATCGCGTACGAACGGCCGTTCATGGTCGTCTGCAACGCCCTGGCAATCCACATCGAGCCATCGGTGCCGCCGCCGTCGACGTACTGGCGCTACCGCACCGGCTGGCTCGCCCGCCAGCGCAACCGCCTCGGCAACTTCATCCTCGCCGAGGGAGCCCGGCCGGTGTTCGCCGCCATGAAGCCGTACCGCGCTACCCACGGCATCGAGGGATGGAGCCTGAAGGACATGCAGAAGATCGGGTTGATTCAACTGGCGCAGCAGCCAGCCTTCTTCGACTACCCACGCAAGCGGCTGCCGGACCACTTCCACTACACGGGACCCTGGCACGTCCGCGGCCGCGATGCCGACGTGCCGTTCCCGTGGAACCGGCTCGACGGCCGGCCGATCGTCTTCGCGTCGCTGGGCACGCTTCAGAACCGCCTCAAGCCGCTGTTCGCCGCCATCGCTCACGCCTGCGCCGGCCTCGGCGTGCAACTCGTGATGGCCCTCGGCAGCAAGTCGGCCGACCCGTCGGAGTTCCCCGCGCCGGACGGCGCGGTCGTGGTGCCGTACGCGCCGCAACTCGCGCTACTCGACCGGGCGACCCTGTGCATCACCCACGCCGGGCTGAACACGGCCCTCGAAGCACTGGCCCGCGGGCTACCGATGGTGTGCCTGCCGATCACCAACGACCAGCCGGGCGTCGCCCGCCGCGTCCAGTGGCTCGGGGCCGGCGAATTCCTATCGCCGCGCTGGGCGACGGTCGGCCGGCTGCGACGGGCAACCCAGCGCGTGTTGCGCGAGCCGCAGTACCGTGCGGCCGCCGAGCGCTGCCGCGACGCGATGGCCAAGGGGCCGACTATCCGCGACGCCGCGGCCCTCGCCGAGAGGGCGCTGACGACCGGTAAGCGCTTGACTCGCGAGGACGCGCGGCGCGAGGGGTTAATCGCGGCGTGAGGCGACTATTGCCACGGTTCACCGAATCGCGCTTGGTCAAGCTCCGTTTCGGCGAAGCGTCGCGAACGACCGAACTCATCCGCGACGGCCACGGGGAAGACGGTGAACTCGGAGAAGCCGGACTGCGGCCGCCGTCAGGTGCAACGACTGGCTCGTCCTGAAGAACCTAGTTCGACTTCCGAGCCCTTTCATCCTCTTCGTCTACACCTCGACTTCGTCCAAATCCGACTCGACCTCCTCCTCATCCTGGAATTCTATGGTAGCCTGATCCTCCAGCCACTTCCGCTTGATTCCCGTGTCCGACTTCATCACCTGCTCTAGAGCCAGGGTTTGTTTGTACTGGCTTGCCTCGGCCTCGATGGTCCAAGTCGCCTCCACACCCAAATCCTCGATGACCTGCCTGACCTCTTGAATACCAACCCGAAAGAACTCCTTCCGTTTGTTAATCTTGTTTACCTGCTTCTCAACGAAATGTTTGTGCAAAGCGTTCTCCAACGCGGGGGCGTCCTCCGCTGAGAGCATGGCGTGCACGTCGAACGGGAAGGGGACGCTCGCGTCGCCGAGCTCCCTGACCCGCTCGGTCGGGTCCAATCGCCTGGTCAGCCCGATTTTGTAGACGCCTTCGCCGAACGATCCGACATTCGAAATAACGTAGACGTGGCCGCGCTTCGTCTGCTGAGCCATTGAGAGTGCCTTCTTGCCCTTCTCCTCGGCCTCGACGAGCTTGACGCTCAATTCCTGTAGTTGGGCTTCGAGCCTCGCCTTCTCCGCTTCGCTCGCTTGCTCGAACTGTTGCCTAACCCTTGCGATCGCCTTATTGACAAGCTCTTCCTCACGCTCGGCCTGCCTAACTGCCCGCTCGATCTCCTTCCTGGCTCGTTCCTCTTCCCTCATCTGCTCGCGGATGGCGCGCTGCTCCTCTCGGGCCTTCTCCTTCAACGCCTGGACCGTCGCCCCCCACTTAACCTCTTCGAGGCGAGAATCCAGGTATTCCTCCTCGATCCTGGCATTCTTGTAGACCTCGCCGTCCTTGTTGACGAGGGCGCAGGCGTCCTTGATCTCTTGGATCAGCTTTCCCTGATTCCCCGGCTTTACCCGAGATAGAATCGTGTCGGTTTTGCCGTCGAATGTGCTGAGGACGAACTTGAGGGCGTGGTCTTTCTTCCAACCGTCAGGGTAACCGCAAGTGGCGGCGGTGCCGTTCTCCTTCATGAGCCTGGTCCGCTCTCGCGCGAGCTTTAACTTCTGCCCGGCAACGGAAAAGCCGAATTCAGCGGCCAACTCGTCGAGGACGTGGGACGGCGGCACCAGGTAAACGCCCTGATAAGCCTCGATCCTGTTCTTGAGCGCCTGCGCCCTGGCCCGGTACTCTTCCACTTTGCCCCTGGCGTCGAATGCCTCTCTGTCGATCTCACGGGCGCGCTGTTCGGCTTGGTGCCTGATGTCCTGCGCGTATCGCGTCGCCATGTCGAGGGCGGCTTCTGCCTTTTCCTTCTTCTCCTTTGCCTCCTTCCGGGCTTTCGACGCGGCCTCCCTCGCCTCCTTCCGGGCCTCTTCGATGGCGTTGTCCGCCTGCCACTTCGCTATCCTCAGCGCCTCGTGGGCTTCGGCCTTTTTCAAATCCACGTCTCTCAGGGACTGCTGGACCTCGTCCCACTTGGCCCCCAGCTGGTGACCAATTTCCGTTTGGAGTTTCGAGGCGCGTACCTTCGCCTCCTCCATCGCGGCCTCGACAATAGCATTGGCCCTCCTCTGAGCGTCGGCGAGCCGAACCTCCGCGTCCGCTTTCGCCTTCCTAGTCCGCTCGATGACGTTGGGAATGTGCTGGAACTTTTCGAGCTTGCGTAGCTTCGAGGTATAGAACTCTTCCCTCTCAGCCGACCGACGCAGTTGCTCGAGCAGTTCCGTCGATCTGAAGAAGTAGAAGAGAGCGGCGGTCAACAGGCACGAGCCAAATAGGATGAGGGCAACGTAGATCACGGCACGGGCTCCCTAGGACCCGGCTATGCCGCCGGGCATCGCGTCCGATTTGAACTCACCGCATCTCCGTTTGCGGGCGAAATGGCCGCCGAAGCATGAGACAGGCCATAATGAGTAAGGGGAATTTGACGGCCACCGCACACACCGCGACTGCCCCACCGGAGGGCGTATCTGGTGATTATCCTGCACTCACGGCAGCATATCACAGTGCGCTGGCTAGCGAATACGGGCGAACGCTCGCGAATACACCGCGTCGGTATGCGAACACGAGTGCGGGCAGCGTAGGTGGGCGGCCCGGGAAAGCAAGGGCCGCGACGCCGGCCGCAGCGACCTACCTCCGCCGCCGAACGACCGCGTTCACCGGCCGGGGCAGTTCGGTGAGCGACGAAGCGGCGAAGGCCGACATGCCGCCCCGGTTCGGTGTCGCGCCTCGTTCGGCCCGCCCTCGTGTTGTGGGGCACGCCCCGGGAGCGAGATGAACGTGTGTCCCGAGTCCAGCTGTCGCTGCCGGGTTTCCTCCGCAATGCGATGGACGTCATTTCCGGAACGCGCCGCCAATTCGCGGCGGATCGCTCGGATCTCGTCAGTCGGTGTCGGAACCATGCTTCGCCTCCAACAGTTGTTCCGGCGTGCAAATCACGGGCGGCTCGAACCCGCCTTGGCGGCAGACCGATGCGATCCGGCCTTGCAGCATGGGGTTCGCGATGTGCTTGAAGTTCCACGTCGCCAAGTATCTACGCCGTTGACCGCCGCGATGGCGATGTGAAGCGCGTCGCGCGGCTGTGAGGCCGGGATGGCCCCTTGTGCCACCAGGTCACCGGCCAAAACCTCCACGGCCTCGGTCGTGGCCAGCAATTCGACGCCGGTGACGACCGCCAACCGTTCCGCTGCGGCTGCCGGGTCACCCGCTGTACACTCGTCGATCACCAGCTGAGAGGCCAGCGGCCGGTACTCCCGTCCGGCGGTCGCCCACCACCGCCGGGTGACGGTCTATCGTGCCGCGACGAGCGGATCCGGGTGCATCCGACCCGCATCGTTCCCGATGACGGTGGTCTCAACATGAACCGTGTCCACGACAGAATTCTATCGAGCTGAAATGGTGATTATGCTGCACTCCCGGAAGCACATTATGGTGCGCCGGCTCGCGAATACGGCTGCGGGCAACATAGGCGGGCGGCCGGCGAAAGCAAAGGCCGCGACGCTGGCCACAGCGACCGCGCCTCCGCGGCCGAACCCTGGAGTCGCGAGACACGTTCGAGCGCCGGCGCTACACTCACCGCCATGTACCGCACCACCGTCCTCGCGCCGGTCGCGCGCGTGCCGAATTGAACCAACTCGGTTTACGTCCGAGCCGGAAGCGCGAGCGACGGCCCCCGAAACCGCGGGGGGCGGCGGGGGGGCGTACGGGGCGGGTGGAGGGGTTTTGAAGGCGCCG
>CAZNSL010000090.1:0-11194 GCA_964574975.1 uncultured Alcaligenaceae bacterium
CTTGTAGGGAGGGTGATGCCATTGCGACGCCGCGAGCCGAGCTTGCGAGCCGAGCGTTCATGCGCACGCCTCGCAGGCTCGGATCGCGGCGTCGCGGTCAACACATCCACCACCGATGGCCGGATGCCGTGCTACGGTAGGTAGTCGTGCCACTGGTCGTCGCCACGTAACACCTGGTTCGGTCGGAATTTCGCCTTGTACGCCAGCGATGGCGAGCCGTCGACGAAATAGCCGAGGTACAACAGCGGTAGGCCGAGACGCTGCGCCCGCTCGACGGCCGAAAGAACGTTCCACGTCCCCAGTCCGCGGTCGCGCTCGGCCGGGTCGTAGACGAAGTAGATCGCCGACAGGGCGGTCGGGAGGCGGTCGACGTACCCGACGCCGACCAGCCGGCCATCGAGGCGGAATTGCCATTCTTCAGTTGCGAACGGATTGTCTATGAACGAGTCGTAGTACTCCCCGGCATCCTTGGGGAACTGGTTCGGCCAGCCTTTCGTATGCGTCTGATACGCGTGATACCTGTCGTACAGCTCGAGCGTCTCGGTGGTCAACTGCGGTTCGCCGACTTCGAGGTGTACGCGGCCTTCGTTCGAGATGCGGTTGCGCCGTTGCGAGCGGTCGGGCTGGAACGCTGCAACGGGGATACGCAACGACTCGCACGCTCGGCAGCCGTCGCACCGCGGTCGGAACATGAGGCGGCCGAACCGCCTCCACCCCTCCTCCATGCGCCGCTGGTATTCGGCCGCGGTCATGGAGCCGACGAGTTCGTTCTCGTACCGCGCGAGCCGGTCGGGGAGGTAGCCGCACGGGCTTGGTGGCGAGACGAAGTGGAAGAGCGATTCCATCGAGCCCTCGCGGACGGACAACGCCGGCCGTGCCAGTATAACGTCCCGGTCCCGACCGAACCACGACCCGAGGCGATTCGATGCGCGTCCTGATCACGGGCGGCTACGGCTGTATCGGCTCCTGGATCATCAAAAACCTATTGGACCGGGGCCACGAAGCCATTGTCTTCGACCTACGCGAAGACACGCGCCGCCTGCAACTGATTGCGTCCGACGACGAGATTGCCCGCGTCCGTTTCACCGCCGGCGACGTGACCGACTTGCCCGCCCTGCGCGCGGCCATCGACTCCCACGCAATCACGCACGTCGTTCACCTCGCTGGCTTGCAGGTGCCGACATGCCGGGCCGATCCCATCCTTGGGTCCAAGGTCAACGTCCTGGGTACGCTCGCCGTCTTCGAGGCCGTGCGACTCGCCGGCGCGCAGGTCGAGCGGCTCGTGTACGCCAGTTCCGCGGCCGTCTTCGGACCGCCGGACATCTACTATTCCGGGCCGTCGCACCCACTGGCAGACGATGTGCCCCTCGTCCCGACTACACACTACGGTATCTTCAAGGTGTGCAACGAGGGGAACGCCCGCATCTACTACCAGGATTTCGGGCTATCCAGCATCGGATTGCGGCCGTGGACCGTTTACGGTGTCGGACGTGACGCCGGCATGACCAGCGAGCCGACGAAGGCGATCAAGTCGGTGGCTCTCGGTCGGCCGTACGCAATCAGTTACGGTGGCCGGCAAGACCTTCAGTACGTCGACGACGTTGCAAAGGCGTTCGTGCGGGCGCTCGAAGTGCCGTATCGTGGAGCGATGTCGTTCAACCTGCGCGGCGCGGTCGTGGATCTGTCGACTTTTCACCGCACGCTGTGTTCGGTCGCACCGGAGGCGGAGCGACTCGTCACGTATGGAGAGCGGCAACTCGGCATCGCCTACGACCTGTCGGACGACGGCTTCCAACGCGCCGTCGGCCCGCTGCCGGCCCGGCCGCTCGCCGACGGTATCCGATTCACGATGGAGGCGTTCCGCCGACTGCATGCCGAAGGTCGGCTCGACACCGCCGATCTGGACGCTGCGCCGACATCCCCGGTGGTTCAAGCCGACGAACCTTGAACCCCAAGCGACTGTGTGTGTGGCGTCTCGACATCGCTAACGCTTCCGACTCAGTAGTCGGCGCGCTGGAAAATCCGTCCTGCGACGATAATGCCGACGAGGGGCAGTACGAGTGAAGTGACGACACTCAACTCCGGTGTGGCTTGATATGCGGCCGATACATCTGTCGCACCTAGGACGCGGAAGAGAAGCGCCCCCAAATCCGCCGGCTTCGGCAGGAGCCAGTACGCCACGTCCACCACGCCACCTGGTGCAGTCGCATGGGCGTAGTTGATCGCCCAGCAGGCGAACCAGATGACGGCCGTGCCCAACCCCGCGATCACCGTATTGCGCGTCCAAGCGGCGAGGAGAGCCGACACGGCGAAAAACGCAGCAAAGTGGACCAACAGGATCGGGAGCGCTGCGTAATAGCGGCCGTCCCAGACGTTCGTCGCCACGCCGAGCGCCACGCCGGTCGCACCGAGGTAGATCGCTCCACACAGGGCCACGAACGCGATAATTCCGATGACTTTACCGGCAAAGAGTGCCCAGCGGGGCACCGGCTTTGCGATGAGAACACTTACTGCTGCCGGGTCGAAAAATGCTGGCAGGAATGCCGAGGTCCACAAGAGTGCAAGCATCACGCCCGCTGTGTCGGCAAGCCCAGCCGCAAGGATGATCTCGACGACGCGGACTCCGTCCGCACGGGTACGATTCAACGGCCACCGCACCGTACCGAATAGTAGCGACATTTCACCGGCCGGCACATCGACGCCGTCGGCCGTTGCCGCGCCGGGCGGCAAGCGGGCTGCTTCCGACGCGGGCAGGACGTGACGGTTCTCCCAAGGTCGTAGCGGTATCGGCGACGAATCCCCGGAGACCGACAGAGTCAGGCAAACGCTCGCCACTACTCCCGTGGCCACGAGTACGGCCCACAGCAGTCCCGAGGCCCGCGCCTGCCGCAACGTGTCGCGGGCCATCCACCGCAGTGCAAATAGCGTCGCTGGGAAGTCCACGCCCGCCCCACGGGAAACGAATCGGCCCGCCCGGGTCGTCCGGGCGGGCCGCGGTTATCCTATCCGGCGACTCAGTCGGGTGTAGTGCCGATGTTGTCGTGGATTAGCGACACCTGGACGCCCGACTGCATGATTCGCTCGAGCGCCTGTCGCAGGTTTTCGATGCGCTGATTCGAGTCGCCCGTGATGATCTTGTAGCTCTCGATCGAGGAGTCGATCGCAGCCGAAGTCCGGCCTGCTTTCTGAGCCCTCAGAAGGAAGTCCAGAGCGGCGACCTTTGTCCCGCTATTCGTCTCGAACAGATCGCCGAAGGCGATCGTGTGAACGCGAGCCGGTGTACGGTTCGTGGAATAGCCTGGCGGATTGGCCGTGTCGAGGGCACAGATGTTGTTCACAACCGTAATGGTCGGGTCGGTCGCACCGGGGTTGTTGTTACCGTGACTGGTGGTGCTACCGATCGACCCGGTGTACGTCGACATGTACGCTCCGCCGTTGCTGAACGATCCGCCGCAACTATGATTCGGCACTCCGTCGGTCTCCAGAATACAGACCTTGGACGCACCGCGACGGCCGAAATACCCACTCGCACCGCTAAATTCGTTGTATGCGAGCTTGAACCCCATTTCGGGGCAAGTACCACCTCGAGCATTTGGGATATTACCTCCGCCAAGGTAACTGAAGCTCGAGTTGTAGGGTCGATATTCTGCGTTCAAGTCGCCCAGGGTATCTAACAGTGTGAAGGGGAAGAACAGTGCGTTCTTCATCCTGGTGTAATTGCGGCCGAGCTGAACGCGTGGCGTGGCGAAAGCGCTCTCGTTCGAGAAGAAGATCAGCGCGGCCCAGTCGTTGGGATGGTTCCGCTTGATGTCGTCGAGCGCTGCATTGATTCCGGCCTTGAGCTGCCAGCACTGCGACTCGTGCAGCGTCCCCGACCACATGTTGTTATTGGACCCGTTATCTTCGGTGAGGAACATCATCATCGTCAGCGGGCCGAACCAGAAGTGCGCCCGCGGCCGAATGGGGTTGTCGTTGTAGTGCATATACGGCGTCGACGATTGCGACATATCGCCGCCGTTACGTAAGCTGGCCTTGGGCGTGATCTTGACCGTACCCCAGCCAGCAGTCTCGCGACCGTAAAAGGTGCGCCGGCCCGCGGTGCCGCTCGAGTCGATCCCCAAGACGTAGTCGATGTACCGTCGCCAGAAGATCTGGTCGAGCGATCCGCCACTCGTCGGGATGCTCGAGGGAATCGACGTGTAATAGAGGACGCGGCCCGAGCGGAGATTATCCGGTAAGACTTTCGGCCCGGCCTTGAGCCAGTCGAGCACGGCCGTGTAATTGACGGCGTATCGGTAGTACGTGTTGCCGCTGCTAGTGTAGCTCGGCCGCTGGAGGTAACCACTCGAGTCGAACAGGATGGAGTTGTCGTCCATCGGCCGCGACGTATTGGGTGCGCCGTTCGTTGACGAGACGGGGTAATAGAAGAACCGCATCCGCCAGTCGCCGGCCATGTAGTTCGTGTCACCGATCTTGCCGACCGGCGTGCGCGGGTCGGGGGGCCAGTACCAGAAGGTCTTTCCGTAATAGCCTGGCCCCATCGAATAGCCCTTGAAGTTTGCCCCATAGCCGGCCGACGAGCCAGTCCTTTCGTCGAACGCATCGCCGCCGGCGACGGACGACTGACTGTGGGTATTCGACAGGCTGTTGCTCGTACCCGCAAGGTACTCCTGAACGGTCTTGGCCCAGTTCGTGCCGCTAGTCGCCGAGTTGAGGCGCGGCCACTTGTCGCCCACGTAGTCGGTGGTGGACTGGTCCTCGAAATGGTCGGGCGCTGGCATCGCGGTCGGTGACTGCGACATGTTGTAACTGCCGCCCTGCGGGTTGTGGAATGCGTTCACGAGCGCCCCACTGCTGTCCCGCGTGCGGAAGTCTTGTACGATCGGTGGGCCACCGGGCGTGCTGGTCGTGAGGTTGTTGGTTGCGTGAGTCTCGCCACCGGAATCGATGAACGCTCCCGTGCGTTGCATCGGGTTGTAGCCGGAACCGTTGCCGCTGGGTGTGTTGGTCGTTGTGTTACTCGTCAGCGGTCGCTGGGACATCGCCAGGTAGTGGCCGAACTTCGGGTACACTGGGTCCGGGTTCAAGCTGCCGCGGACATCCGCACTCTGCCCCTGCAAGAAGCCCGATTCGCAACCGTAACGCATCGATCCGGAGAAGTCGAGGATCAGGGCCACGTCGCGCGGGCGGTGGGCGGCCGTTGCCGATGCGGACGCGGTGTACGAATTGACGCCCATGACGCGGCCGAAATAGGTCGGCATGTTGTAGCTGACGTCGACCTTCATCGTACTCCACGCCTCGCTACCGGGCGACGCGGGGAAGGTCGGCACGAAGCGCTGGTTCGACGAATCGTACGCGTAGATGCCCTTCGTTGTGGAGAAACTTGTCGGTGCCACCCCGCTCGAGGCCACGTCCGGGTTGCGGAAGACCTTGTTAGCATTGGCCAATATGTACGCCGCGCTTTGAGCAGCCAGATAGTTATTGCGGCTGCTGGCAGCTCCGTCGCCGTTAAACTGCCGTGCCCCGGCTAGTGCTGCGCAGTCGGCAATATCTTGGGCTTCGGTGCGAGCCACGGCCATCAGGCCGACATCGATCCCCAGTGCGATCATGCTCAATAGAGCGACGATTGTCACGGCCAGGAACGGGAGGATTGTGCCGTTCCGCTTCCGGGTATGCAGTCGCATAAAACCCTCCGGTGTGGGCGTGGGGCCTACGGCCCGTCAGTTCGCCTCGCTGTTGATGGTCGACTTCACATCGACCGCCAAGGAATTGCCTGCGAGCTGCATAAGCCCCGGCAGGAAGAAGTTGAACGTACCCTGAACGCGCACGCAAATGACGCCCCCAAACGGTGCGTCCGTCCAGGTTCCTGCGATTGGATTCCCCGTCTCCGGGTCTGCGTTGTAAACGGTTACGGTGTAGCCGACGAGTTGGTTCTGCGCGCCGCCCATGACAGTATCGACCCGCGATTGAATGGCCGAAGTCGTTGTCCCGTCGCCGGTGCGAACCGATGCAAAGCGCGCTCCTTCGCGGACGGCGGCGGCGGTCGTGTTGTAGACCCACAGCAGCCGGGCGTACTCGATGACGCCGAAGATGAACAAGAACGCAATCACGAGGACGAGTGCCGTCTCGACGGTCGTCATCCCGCGACGCTCGCGGTTGCGTGTGCGCAGTCGCATGTCGGTCGTCTCCCCCGGCGAGTTGCCGGTCAATAGCTCGTCCAAGTTGGGAGGTTCGTGTCCACGGTGAACGGATCGTCCGCCATCGACACCCAGTCGACGCTGCTCTTCGCTTGCGAGATGCTGAAGAACCCAACGTTGGTCCAACGAAAACTCGAATAAGGCAGCGTCGCCGTTACGCGGAACCGCTGACCCTTCGCCCCTTCGTACGGGTGTTGCGGCGATGAAACAGGGGTCCCGGCCGTGTCCAAATACGTGAAGGAGACGGCCAACCCCGTCGTGTTCAAGCCAGCATTCGACAGGTGGTTCTTGACGGCGCTGTACACGTCCGGCTTGGTCGGGTCGGCGTCGGTGACCAAAACCTCGGTGTAACTGCCGTACAAATTGATGATGCGTCCTTGGGCCGCGAGCCGTGCGCCTTCGCGGACGGCCTGGTCCATGATCTGTTGGACCTGGACGACTCGGCCGATCTCCCAGGTGCCGAAGATGAGTGGCACAAGGATCGTGGAAAGGACCACGGCAAACTCGACGGAGGCCGTCCCCGTTCGGGCCGATTCAATACGACGCAGACGCATGGCCGAACCCTCTAGGGGCGACGCGGGGCGTACTGTCCCCGTTCGCCTTCACAAGGCGGTTGGCGCTACGCGCGTGGCCGAGGGGGAGGCCGCCGGGCGGCCGACGCCAGATGGGGATCAACCCCGCCACCAAGCCAACGTACGGGTGCTGGCCGGGTCGAAACTCGTTTCAACGGAAACATAGAACACGTTTTGCCGGCCGGGGGAAAAAAAATGTCCGCAGCGAACTACCGGACAGTTCCGGTTGTAACGGCGCGTGGCCATTTATGCCGGAGTGTCGAACGACATTCGTGTGCCACTTGAAACGGTTCGGGTGTTTCCGATAACTAGTCGCGTCGTGTGCTACAGTCCATTCGACTCGCCCTCAGGCTTCGCGACCGCAACGCCGGGAGTTGACCCGGTGGGCAGAACGGGGTGATTCGCACATGCCGATACCCCAAACGGCCGACGATTTCCTGACCCTCGTGCGCAAGAGCGGCGTCGTCGCGCCTGCCGCGTTCGACGAGTTCGTGGGGCGACTCTCCGCCCCGACTCCTCTTCCGAGGAACCCAAAACGACTCGCCCTCGCGATGATCGGCGAGGGATTGATCACCAACCTTCAGGCCGGCCTTCTGCTCCAGGGCAAATGGCGCAACTTCGTCGTATGCGGGAAGTACCGCCTGCTGGAGTTGCTCGGACGGGGTGGTATGGGCAAGGTCTACCTTTGCGAACACACCCGGATGCGTCGCAAGGTTGCCGTCAAGATCCTGCCCCCCGACAAGGCGGCCGATCCGGTACTACTCCGCCGATTCGAGCGCGAAGCACGGGCAGTAGCCGCGCTGGACCATCCGAACATCGTCCGCGCCCACGACCTGGACAGCGACGGGCGGTTGAACTTCCTCGTCATGGAGTACGTGGACGGGGCCGGCCTCGACGAGATCGTTCGCGGCTCGGGGCCGCTGCCGGTCGACCGCGCATGCAACTACATCGGTCAGGCCGCGCAAGGCTTGCAGCACGCGCACGAGGCGGGATTGGTCCACCGCGATGTGAAGCCCGCTAACCTGTTAATCGACCGCAATGGGCGCGTGAAAATCCTCGACCTCGGACTCGTTCGCTGTTTTCGAGACGGCGAGAATCTGACGCAGCACTACGCCCGAAGTAACCTCGTCGGCACGGCCGACTACCTTGCCCCCGAACAGGCGAAGGATGGCCACGCCGCGGACATTCGCTCCGATATCTATGGGCTGGGAGCGACGTTCTACTTCCTCCTCACTGGCTGGTCGCCATTCCCCTTTGGAACGATCGCCCAGCGCTTGATCCAACACCAGGTCCAACTGCCCGATCCGATCCGCCGCCACCGACCGGACGTGCCGGAGGTGGTAGCGCGGTTAATCGCGCGCATGCTAGCGAAAGACCCGAGCGATCGCCCGCAAACCCCTCGTGAAGTCGCTGCTGTACTCGAACCGTGGTCTGGACTGCCGCCACAGCCGCTCGCCGAGCGAGAACTTCCCAAACTCAGTCGCGCGGCTCGTGGAGTTGACACACCGTCGCCCTCGAAAGGGCTTTGCCGCGACGCACTGATGCTGCAACGCTCGAGTGCAGTGGTCTCGACTGGGCGTCGCGTGCCGCGGTGGGTATGGGCAGGCTTGGCCGGCATCCTCCTCGGGGCAACCGCCTGGTTCGGCTGGTCGGCGATGCAAACACCCGGTTCGTCGCCGGCTGCCGAGCGCGCCGCCGAGTCGAACGACTGATACTTGCGGCACTCGCTCTATCGAACCGTTCGATCTGTTATATTGCCCACCGGGGGCGCGCGAACTTGCGCGCGGCCCGAAGGGAAGGGCCATGCAACGTGTCTGCACGCGCTGCGGCGCAATCGCGACGAACCATTTCCTCTGCCCGGCATGCGGCCGGCGCACTGTGGAGGTGGACGGTACCGAAACCCTCGACGCCGCCCCGTCCGGTGACGCACTGACATTCGGCGGCGGCCTCCTCGTCGGCCTCGTCGTTTGTCAGGGACTCACCTACGCACTGCAACACCTGGCAATTGCCGCACTCCTGTGGAATTCCAGTCCCGCGGACGAGTTGGCGTTCTGGACCACGATTCCCGGACTGATCGTGCGGCAGATGGCCCAAGGCGTGGCGCTCCTGGTCGGTGGCATGTTGGCTGGGGCTGGGCAGAAGCGAGGTTTGACGGTCGGCGCGACACTCGGTGCGATCAACGCCGCCCTATTGATCGTATTGCAACTACTCGCACATCAGCGGCCCGCCGACATCATTCTGTATGCACAACCGATCCTGCACGCCATCGTTGGCGGAATCGCAGGTATGCTCGGATCGGTAATCTGGCGGCCCTGCCCAGACCTCGGCGACCTGGAGGCTGCGAGTCAGTCGCCGGATCTACTGACGACGACGCTACCGCCAGTCCGGGAAATCACGCCACCTGAGCCACTGCCTTGGGGTCGTCTCTCGATCGGCACCGCCGTCGCGGTCGCCGGGGCACTCGGAGCCGGTCTCATCCGCGATCTCGTCATGTCCGCGGGCGGTGGTCGCGGTGGCTACGAACTCCAGCAATCGCAATTCATTACCTGGCAGATCGCCCTCACGGCGATGGTCGTTGGGGGTGGCGTGGCCGGTTCGACGACGCGCGGCGGGGCGCTCTACGGTTTCTGGGTCGGCGTCCTGGCGGCCGGATTGCTGGCGGTCCTCGCCGCAACGGTCGAAATACGATTGCGATTCAGCGAAGTGGCCGGTTGGTTCCTTGGCGCACAGGTACCCGATGGCAGTCCGGTGTCGTTGGTGTTCCAGAGCGTGCAGACAGTGCTGGCCGCGACCCTTGGCGGGTGGCTTGGCTCGCTGGTCATGCCGGCTCCGCCGTCACGGAAGCAGTACGAGACGTGGTTCTAGGAGTCGCGAATGCCCTGGCCGGTGAAGCACCTGCCCGTCATTCAGAACTGGGATTGCCACGGTTGTGGTCAATGTTGCCAGGAGTACGAGGTCATCGTCACTGACGCCGAGCGCGAGCGAATCGCCGCGCAGGGCTGGGTGGGCGACCCGGCGATTCCCGATGGTCCATTGTTCGTGCGCTCCGGTCCGCGACGGCGCGGCATGTACCGTCTCGCTGCGAAGGCCGACAACACTTGCATTTTCCTCAAGGACGATGGGCGCTGCCGCATTCACGAGAAGTTCGGCAGCGAGGCCAAGCCCCTCGCCTGTCGCATATACCCATTCGTCCTGGTGCCGGCCGGCGACCACTGGCGCGTCGGCATGCGCTACGCATGTCCCTCGGCCGTCGACAACCTCGGCCGACCCATCAAAGCCAGTCTCGCCGACCTTCGCGAGTATGGAAAGGCCCTGGAAGAGAGCGAAGGTGTGAACGAACGTTCGGCGTTACCGCCACCACTCCAAGGGCGTCGTCACGTCGTATGGGCGGACCTCGAGCGGTTCACGGACGCGATCCTCGCACTCCTCGCCCGGCCGGATTCGCCACTGGAGTACCGCTTGCGCCTCGTCCTCGCGCTGGCCACGCTTTGCCGTCAGGCATCGTTCGAAAAGGTCACCGGTACGCGGTTGAGCGAGTTCCTCAACCTCGTGTCCCAGAGCCTGATCGGCGAGGTCGAGCAGAACCCGGAGCGCATCGGTCGGCCCGAATGGGTCGGCCGCATCCTGTTCCGGCAGGTGGCCGCGTTGTACGGACGGCGCGACACGGGGCCGAGAGCCGGCGTTTCGTCGCAGGGACGCTTAGCGCTTCTGAGGGCGGCAATTCGCTTCGCGCGCGGCTCCGGACCGGTACCGCGGGTCCACGGTCTTTTGCCGGAAACGACGTTCGAGAAACTCGAGGAGCCGGCGGGGCCACTGCCGTTGGCCGCAGAGGCGATGCTGAGCCGCTACTACCGGGTCAAAGTCGAGTCGCATCAGTTCTTCGGGCCGACGAATTTCCGGGCTAGCTACTGGGACGGACTCGAGTCGCTGTTGCTGACGTTTCCCGTGATCTCGTGGCTGAGCCGAGCGTTCACCGACCGGTCGCGCGAGGATGCGTACCATTTGGCGGTGCGGATCGTGGACGACAACTTCGGCCACAACCGGCTGCTAGGGATGCAACGGCAACGGTGGGCGACGCGCGTACTGGCGTCGCGCGGGGAACTGATGAAGCTGATTGCGTGGTACGGACAATGAGGTAGCAGCGGTCACCATAGAGTCGTACTCCGTGGTGACCGCTGCTGCTTCAGCATTTCCGCACGACGCCGGCGAGGACGCCGACGATCTGCACGTCTTGGCCATCTTCGACCAAGATCGGGTCCATAAACTCGTTCTCCGGACGCAGTTCGATCTTGTCCTTGTGTCGGTAGAACCGCTTCAGGGTGTAATCGCCGTCGATCATCGCAACGACGCGCTCGCCGTTCTGGGCCGATTCGCGCTTGCGGATCACAACGTAGTCGCCGTCCTCGATGTGGTTGTCGATCATCG